>CAMFTQ010000027.1 GCA_945988865.1 uncultured Anaeromassilibacillus sp. | reverse complement strand
AGCGTAGCGTCTCGTGGGCTCGGAGATGTGTATAAGAGACAGCACTTACATTGTACGATAAATATGCGGCGAAAAATGGCAGATGGCGTATTAAAGAAAGCACTTTGTTAATTTTGGCTGCTTTAAGCGGCTGCGTCTGCGAGTACATTACAATGCGCCTTATCAGGCACAAAACAAGAAAGCTCAAATTTATGCTTTTAATTCCCGTAATTTTTATCTTGGAATGTGCGGTTGTAATATTTTTAATTTGTAGATTTAACGGTTTCGGACTATGAATAACGGTAACAAAATAATCAGCTTTACGGTAAGTGAAAGCTGTGACAATATGAACGCAAATACTTATCTAAAGCATCACTGTAAAATATCAGCACGAATGATAACACGACTAAAGCGTGAATATATGGGAATAACAAGAAACGGCGCCTTGCTTAGAACAACAGATACTGTAAAAGCAGGCGATAGGGTAGAGCTCAAGCTCCCTGTTGACAACAGCGAAATTATACCTGTAAAGGGCGAGCTTGAGATTCTGTTTGAGGATTCCTATTTAGTTGCAGTCAATAAGCCTCCTTTTATGCCTGTGCATCCGACAAAGGTTCATCAGCTTGACACTATGGCGAATATTCTAATGTATCACGCCTTGCAGAATAACGAGCATTACACAGCAAGAATACTAAACCGCCTTGACAGAGATACATCAGGCGTAGTAGTTGTCGCTAAGGACAGGTTTACAGCCGCCGCTTTACAAAAATCAATCAAAAAGACATACACAGCAGTTTGTGAAGGTGTTATAGAAAACAGCTTTACAATAGACGCTCCCATAAAAATTATGGAAGGACACACAATACAAAGGTGCGTGTCACCTGACGGAGAAAGGGCTGTAACTCATATAAAGCCGATAAAAAATAACGGCTGTCACACACTGCTTTACATCACACTCGAAACAGGCAGAACTCATCAGATACGCTGTCATTTAAGCTATAAGGGTTATCCGCTTGCAGGCGATGATATGTACGGCGGTGTGATGTCATATATAAACAGACAGGCGCTTCACTGCAAAACGGTAGAGCTTATCCACCCGATAACAAAAGAAAAAATTTTGATAGATACAAAGCTTCCCTCTGATATTTCTAATATTTTGAATTATTTTGAATAAAGACTTGAAAAATTCGCTTTATTGTGCTACTATAATAAACAGAAATTTAATAAGAGGTGCATTAAAATGCAAGAAATAAGAATTGAACTTTCAAAAACATTAAAACAAAAGCCTGCCGACAACGAGCTTCGCTTTGGCAGAATGTTCACTGACCATATGTTTTTGATGAATTATGATTTAGGACAGGGTTGGCACGATCCCAGAATCGTTCCCTACGGTCCTATAGAGCTTGAGCCTTCCGCTATGTGTCTGCATTACGGACAGGAGGTTTTTGAGGGCTTAAAGGCTTACAGAACTGCTGACGGTTCTATAAATCTTTTCAGACCTGACAAAAATATGGCTCGTCTTAACGTGTCAAACGAAAGACTTTGTATTCCGGCTATTGACGAAGAATTCTGCGTTGAAGCAATCAAGACCTTGGTTAATGTAGAAAAGGACTGGATTCCGTCATCAGAGGGTACTTCACTTTACATAAGACCGTTCATTTTTGCGGTAGATCCAATGATCGGTGTTCATCCTGCGCATCACCTTATTTTCTGCATCATCTGCTGTCCTGTAGGCGCATATTATCCCGAAGGACTTGACCCTGTTAAGATTTACGTTGAGCAGAATTATGTTCGTGCCGTAAAGGGCGGTATGGGCTTTACAAAGACTGCCGGCAACTACGCTGCTTCCTTAAAGGCACAGGACGAGGCTGAACAGCAGAGCTATACACAGGTTCTCTGGCTTGACGGTGTGCATAGAAAGTACATCGAAGAGGTAGGAACAATGAACGTATTCTTTGTTATTGACGATGAAATTGTAACTCCGTCACTTCAAGGCTCTATATTAAGCGGTATTACACGTATGAGTACAATTGAGCTTTTAAAGAGCTGGGGTTATAAGGTTTCAGAACGTCAGCTTTCTATTGACGAGGTTGCACAGGCTTACGATGAGGGCAGACTGAAAGAAAGCTTCGGCACAGGCACAGCCGCTGTTATTTCACCAATCGGCGAGCTTAAATGGGGCGACAAGGTTATGCACATCAACAACGGCGAAATCGGAGAAATTTCTCAAAAGCTTTACGACAACCTTACAGGTATTCAGTGGGGCAAAATTGACGATCCGTTTGGCTGGATTGTTAAGGTTTGATAATACTTTCGGCGGCTTTATAGCCGCCGATTTTATTTTATATGTATTTTTTCTTTTCTGTTTACTCCTTTAATGCCGCCTATTATCCCTGATATTAAGAGCGATAACAGCTTAAACAATGTCGATACGGTAAGTGTGCTGTCGCTTGTACTCAAACCGGCAATTAAAATTATGAAAAATAGCGTAAGACCGCACACACAGCCCCATATAATGCCACGTGCTTTTATAATTCTTGCCGAAATATACCCACCGAATAAACCGCCCCAAAAGTCGATAAACAGCATTATGTACTCTACGTACTGACCGGGCAGAGAGTTTGAATAAACAAATATAATTGCGCATAGGCATAAAAGTGCCGCAATAATCATACCACCTGTTAATACACCAAAAAGAACGCCCTTAATAATTACAGAATTGCCAATTTCTTTATTCATAAAAATACCCCCGAATACAATGTACCGTCAGTACACTATATTCGGGGGATATAATTTTTATTCAAAGATCAGATTATTTCTCGTTTTTATTGTCGCTCTTTTTTGAGAAAAAGCCTTTTTTCTCTGTCTTTTCTTCAGTTTTTGCTTCCGGCTTTTCCTTTACTGTGTTTACAGAAGAAATGCACCAGCGCTTCATTTTCAGCTTGCATCTGTCAGAGCCTGTTTCAATGATTATTTCATCTTCCTCTTCCTTGATAGCAACAACTCTGCCGACAATACCGCCGATAGTTGTGATTTCGTCACCGATTTCAAGATTGTTTCTAAGCTCTGCTTCCTGCTTTTTTCTTTTAGAGTTCGGTCTGATTAAGAAAAAGTACAAAGCAAGAAAAATAGCGGCATAAAGAACAATCATAAAGATAATGTTTCCTGTGCCGTTCTGAGGAGTTTGCTGTGGTTGAAGCAAAAAAGTATTCATAGTATTTATCATTCCTTTCAAAATATCTCAACTATTATATCAGTTAAAAGCTGTTCTTGCAAGTATTTTGATAAAATTTAGCATAATAAGCCTTCTAAATTCTCTTTGCAAGCACATCCTTATACCTGCTGTAAAAATCTGTAAAGCATCCGTTGTCGAGTGCTTCTCTGATTTTTTCAAAAAGAGAATTATAAAAATAAAGATTGTGCATAACGGCAAGCCTGAAACCGAGCATTTCTCCGCTTTTGAGCAGATGTCGTATATATGCCCGACTGAAGCTTTTACAAACAGGACAATCGCAGTTAATGTCAACAGGTGAGGGATCCTCTGCGTACTTCTGATTGTTGATGTTAATTACTCCGTCCCACGTGTAAAGATGGCCGTGCCTAGCGTTTCGGCTCGGCATAACGCAGTCAAACAAATCAACACCTCTTGCCACTGCCTCAAGTATATTTGCCGGTGTTCCGACTCCCATTAAGTATCGAGGTCTGTCTGAGGGAGCAAACGGTTCAACGGCTTCGATTATTTCGTACATAACCTCTGCTTCCTCACCGACTGCAAGACCGCCGATAGCGTAGCCGGGCAGATCAAGCTCGGCAATTTCTTTCATATGGTCAATTCGCAAATCCTTATAAATACCGCCTTGGTTAATTCCGAAAAGCATCTGATTCTTGTTTATGGTATTTTCAAGTGCATTGAGCCTTTCAAGCTCCTTTTTGCATCTTTTGAGCCAACGAACCGTCAGTTGTGCTGAATTTTTTGTGTAGTCATAGGGGGAGGGGTTCTCAACGCACTCGTCAAATGCCATAGCTATAGTTGAACCTAAGTTTGACTGAATTCTTATGCTTTCCTCAGGTCCCATAAAAATCCTTCTGCCGTCAATGTGTGAAGAAAAATACACACCCTCCTCGTGAATATTTCTCAGCTTTGCAAGCGAAAAAACCTGAAAGCCGCCGCTGTCTGTCAGAATAGGGCCGTCCCAGCCTGTGAATTTGTGCAGACCGCCGAGCTTTTTTACAGTTTCATCACCGGGGCGCAAATGCAGATGATACGTGTTGCAAAGCTGAACCTGACATTTTAAATCCTTCAGGTCGAGTGCCGACACACCGCCCTTAATTGCACCGCAGGTAGCAACATTCATAAAAGCAGGCATTTGCACAGTTCCGTGAACCGTCTTAAACTCGCCTCGCCTTGCCTTGCCCTCTTGCTTTAAAAGTTTATACATCTTAATTTTCCCTTCGGTTTACTTGTAGATTATTCTGTTATTCTCGCAGCACCTGTTTTTACGGCAGCGTCAACAACCGCCTTTGCAACAGCCGAGCCTATACGCTTATCGAGTGCGTTAGGCAGAATGTACTCAGCACTGAGCTTATCATCGGGTACAAGGCTTGCAATAGCAAGTGATGCTGCAACCTTCATTTCCTCGTTTATTTCCTTTGCTCTGCAATCAAGCGCACCTCTGAAAACTCCCGGGAAGGCAAGCACGTTGTTTATTTGATTAGGGAAATCGCTTCTGCCTGTACCGACAACAGCCGCACCTGATTGCCGAGCTTCGTTGGGCATAATTTCGGGCGTAGGGTTAGCCATTGCAAAAACTATCGGATTTTCTGCCATTGTTTTAATCATCTCAGGCTTTAATACGTTTGGCGCAGAAACACCGATAAATACATCTGCACCCCCCAGTGCGTCAGCTAAAAGGCCTGTTTTATGCTCCTTGTTTGTAATTGTAGCCATATATGCTTTTTCGCTGTCAAGCTGACTGTCGCCCTCGCACAGAATTCCGAAAATATCAACCATTGTGATGTTTTCAGCACCCATATTAAGCAGATGCTTTGCTATAGCGATACCTGCCGAGCCTGCACCGTTAATAACAATCTTTACGTTTTTAATATCCTTTTTAACAATCTTTAATGCGTTAAAAAGAGCCGCCGCAACTACAATAGCCGTTCCGTGCTGGTCGTCGTGAAATACGGGAATATCGCAGATTTCCTTTAGCTTTCTTTCTATTTCAAAGCAACGTGGAGCCGCTATATCCTCAAGGTTAATTCCGCCGAAGCTGCCGCTGATAAGATAAACGGTTCTTACAATTTCATCAACGTCCTTGCTCCTGATACAGATAGGGAAAGCGTCAACATCTGCAAATTCTTTAAACAGTGCGCATTTACCCTCCATAACAGGCATACCCGCCTCAGGACCTATATCTCCAAGACCAAGTACGGCAGTACCGTCTGTTACAACTGCAACAAGATTATTTCTTCTTGTCAGCGTAAAGGACTTTTCATAGTCCTTGTTTATTTCAAGGCAAGGCTCGGCGACACCGGGAGTATATGCCAAGGATAAATCCTCTGATGTGTCAATCCTAACTCTTGAAACGACCTCTATTTTACCGTTCCACTGAGCGTGTTTTTTAAGCGATTCCTGTCTTATATCCATATCCTGAAACCTCCAAAAATTATATATACATCTTAATTATAATTAAAAAGGTCAAAAAACGCAACCTTATCATTGACATTTTTTCATTTTTATTATAAAATACCCCTGCGAGTAAATTAAACAGCTACGGGCAAATTCCGAAAGGAACTGTCCGAGGAAAGTCCGAGCTCCACAGAGCAAGAATAACGGCTAACGGCCGCCGGGGGCGACCCCAGGGAAAGTGCAACAGAGATATACCGCCTTAAAATTTAAGGTAAGGGTGGAAAGGCGAGGTAAGAGCTCACCGGAGTCGGGGGAACCCGACTGCCATGTAAACCCTATTCGGAGCAACACCGTGGTAGGACATATACGCTTGCTCGGCGTGTCCTTTGGAGGTGGCACTGAGCAGTGCAGGCAACTCACTGCCAAGATAGATGGCTGTTCACGACAGAACTCGGCTTATCGATTTAGTCGCACCAATACTCTTTAGGCATAATATATGCTTTAAAGAGTAATTTTTTGTATTTACAGGTGAAAATACTTAACTTATTTTGGGCGTGATTGTTTTGATTGAAAAATTTATTCTTGTGATCGAAAGCGAGAAAATATTAAACTCAATGATTTGTGAAATCTGTAAAAACGCAGGCTATTCAGTCAAGTCAGTCTATGATTATTCCGACTGTGTAAAGGAGTTGTTGATTGACAGCAATATAATAAGCCTTTTTATATTAGATTTAGAAGCACAAGGTGATTTTGACGAAAATATAATAACCTCAGTAAGAAATAAAACAGATATTCCTATACTTTGTATATCACGTGAAAATACATTCAGTGCAAAGGTGTCCGCCCTCAACCTCGGGGCAGACGATTTTTTAAGTGTTCCGTTTGATGTGTGCGAATTTTTGGCAAGAGTTAATTCCGTATTACGCAGATACAAAACCTCGTCAGCCTCAGAATATCTAAAATATAAGGATATTATGCTCGATACCAAGCGTCATGTTGTGCTTGTTAATAACAGCCATATAGATTTGACGCTGAAAGAATTTAAAATTCTAAAGCTGTTGATGCAAAATCCTCAGGAAATAATCTCAAAAGAGGAAATCTACAACAGTATCTGGGACAACGAATTTTTTCAGTGCGATAAAATATTAAACACCCACGTATATAATCTTCGCAAAAAGCTCAATTCAAGCCCGGATAAAGAAAAATATATACATACCGTATGGGGAAGAGGATACAGACTTTCTATTGGATAAAACCGTCATTCCCATAAAAATCCGTGCTTTAGCCTTATAACAATATTTTAATCGTAAATTCCCAAAGTAAATTCCACATCGGAGCTTACTTTGGGAATTTACTCATTTTCGCTTTTTACAAAAAAATACTTGTTTTCTATTGAATAATCATATATTTAGTGGTATAATAACTCGGATAGTACAAGAGTTAGGGGGCGAAGCTTTGCCTGAAAATAAAATTACACAAATAAATGATTTTGATGAGTACAAGGAGTACCTTCAACTTATCGCCGAAATAATGGAGGTAAGAAAAAGAGGAGAAACACCCGTTGCATTTATCAGAACCTACGGCTGTCAGCAGAATGTTGCCGACAGCGAAAAAATAAAAGGTATGCTATCACTTGCCGGCTTTACATTTTCAGATACTCCACAGGAAGCAGACTTTATTCTTTTTAACACCTGTGCGGTGCGTGAACACGCAGAGGACAGAGTTTTCGGTAATGTCGGTGCATTAAAAGCACTGAAACGCCGTCATCCGTCAACGGTGATTGCATTGTGCGGTTGTATGATGGAGCAGGAGCATATTGCAAATAAAATATACAACAGCTTTCCTTTTGTAAACCTTGTTTTCGGTACTCATTCTTTGCATCGTTTTCCAAAGCTGTATTACGATACACTCTTAAACGGAAAGCG
>CAMFTQ010000026.1 GCA_945988865.1 uncultured Anaeromassilibacillus sp. | reverse complement strand
TTTTTGCCACAGCATTGAGGTTCTTGATTAGTCCTTTCGGCCTTTTTTCCGTAAAGTGCATTGAAACTACCTTGTACCAGTTAGCGCAATACACGAAGCCGACTGTCTTTAAAAAGTTCGGTGCAAGCTTTTTAAGCAGGCCTTTTTCTCTTGCAAAATCGTGACAAAAATAGTAAGCCAGTGCATAATCATTGTATTTCTTTACATTATGCGTTGTCATTATGCTGTTTGGTCTGATAGAGTAATTATACAGCGTGTCGGGGATAGCCGTAATTTTTTTTGCGTAGTAGGCAGCCCTGAAAACTGTAGGAATATCCTCAAAAAATACATTCGGGTCGGGGAAATACAGTCCGTTATCAGTAAAAAGAGTTCTTCTGTAAAGCTTGTTCCACACGTAGGAACGCACAGTCCAGTCGTTGAGCAAAAGCTTCATCATACGTATATTAGTGTAATCGCCCGTCTTTTGCTTTCTGAATTTTATCTCATAATATTTATTGTCTTTATTATAATATTTGTTATAGTTACAGCAGGCAATATCAGCGTCTGCGCTGACAGCGGCATTATACAGCTTTTCAAGGAAATACGGCGATATGGTGTCGTCGCTGTCAATAAAGGCAAGGTATTCGCCCTGCGACAGATCTATACCGTAATTTCTGGCTAAGCACAAACCTCTGTTTTCAGTTTCGTAATATCTGAAATTTGCATTTTTTTCTGTAAACCTCTTTGCAATCACTCCGGAAGAATCTGTACTGCCGTCGTTAATAATAATAACCTCGAAGTCCTCAAACGTCTGATTCTCAACAGATTCCAGACACGCTGTCAGATATTCCTCTACATTATAGCATGGTACAATCACGCTTACCTTTGGAGCGTTATTCAATTTTTTTCACCCCTTGAAAGAATCAAATCTCTTTACAAATTGTTTCTTTTTCTTCCGTTTCGGTTGTTGTATTGCTTATGCCTTCTTCCTGATTTTCTATATCCTGCATAAGCTCATCTGTTGTTTCCTGCATAGTTTCGGCAATTTTTGCAATCGACTTGCCGTGTCCCTTCGTGATAAGCGCAAAGGGAGCGCATACGAAAATTGTGCCGTAGTACGTAACACATCTCCACAGCAAAATCGCAGACTTCATAGTGCCACCTGTAAAGAAGCAGCCGAAAAACAGCGAAAAGCTGTATTCCGCCGCACCCGAAGCGCCCGGCAGAGGAATCATAGACGAAATCATTGTTACAAACGACTGCGAGCTTATCATCTGCAAAAGCGTCGCACCCTCAAGATTCAAGCTGCGATAAATGCAATACGGTACAGCAAAGCCAAAGGAAATAAGAATAAACTGCTCAATAAAAGCCTTAACCATCAGCTTTACGTCCTTGTTAAGGTTTTTATTATATTTGTGGAACAGCCTTACCTGTCCTCTTGCAGAATTTATTTTCTGATCTACATTTTTAAATTTAAACTTTCTCATCAGCTTTTCAGCTAAAACAATAAGCTTTTCGGTAGGCTTCGGACAGTAGCACACAACTACGAGCAGAGCCATTACAACAAGCTGTGACAAAAGTCCGAGTATTACAAATATCCACACAGCGCCCGCATTTATAGCCTTAAAGATAAAGTCCATATTTATAAGGAACGCAACAAGGCTGTAAAGCGTAGCCGTAACCTGATAAACAAGGAACTTCTGAAACATAATCGCCGTTCCGTAGCCGACATCAATGTTCATTTTTGCCATTGAGTAAACCTGCATAGGCTGACCGCCCGAGGCACCGGGAGTGACGGCACTGAAAAAGTGACCGACCATAGCAACCTTCATAGCGTCAAAAAAGCGAACATTTTTATATTTGTAACGAATAAACTGCCACGTGAGCAGTGAGTCTGTAAGTGAATTGCACATATGGCAAACAGCAGCCAGAAAAAGCCAGAAAAGGTTAATGCCCTGTGAGCTTGACAAAAGATCCTTTAGTCCGTCCTTTGAAAAAATAAAGTAAAAAACAAGGCTTATACAAACAATTAAAACGATGGCATTAAAAATAAGGCTGCCTATATTTTTCTTTTTCATAATACCTCTTTTATCAAAATATGTAAATGAAATTCAGACATATTCAAACACTATGATTATATCATTTGTATAACTATAAATCAACAAAAAAGCAAAAATAAATAAATATTGTCAAAAGTTACTGCAAAAAGCGATATAAGAATTAAAAACAAGTGATATAAACTAAAATTTGTGTAAAAAATACGTGATTTTGCTGTAAAAGTTGAAGAACTGATTACTATACTTTACTAAATAAAAAAGAGCAGACGGTACCGTCTGCTCCGAAAAATTATGCTTTACTTCAGGCTGCTGAGCTGTTTTGAATATTCTTCATAAAGAATATCAGATACAGCCATTTTCTTCAAAATATTCTTAACCGTTCTGTCAAGTCCGCTGTTTTGCGTGTAGTCGGCAGGGTAAATATAGTCAACTCTGCCTTTTCTTAATAATTCCTCAACCTTTTTGTCACGGTGCTGATACACGGCTATCGCCTTACCGCCGTAGGATTTCATCATCTTCATACAGGGTACGTCTGACAGACCGTCGCCTATATAAATCATATTGTTAAAGGGTATTCGCTTGCTGTCCTCGGGCATTGAACGGTTTAAGTCACTGTCGTTTGATACGTCAAGCACACCCTTGTTTATTCTGTAAACAAACTGTGTTTTGTTTGTGTAGTTTACGGCAGTTTTAAGCCATACTGCGTTGCCGTTTTCGTCATACAAAAACTCACAGGCAAAAATCCTTGTAAAGTATTTGCTTATCGGCGTACCCTCTATAATCTCTTTTAATCCCGAGGAGATTATATAATGCTCAACCGCAACTCCCTGTTCTCTTCCGTATTTGTTTATTCTGTCAAACCACTCTGAAACTCCGTCAAAAAATTCAACAGAACTGCCCTGCTCAACAAGGTTTTGCCGTTTAATCGGAATATTTTTGTCCTTTGACAGCTTTACCATTGTATAAAGATACGCAAGAGTGCTGTCCATATTTTCCTGTTCGCCTATTCTGTTTGCTTCGTCCCAGAACTCGCCTGCGTTCATACCAAGCTCCGGAATAAATCTGTAATCCTGCATCTCTTTTGTGCAGAGAGTTCTGTCAAAGTCATACATAATAGCGATAATAGGAGTGTGCGCCATAGCTAAAACCTCAATCGGATATAATTATCCCTGATATGTTGTGATTTCTACCGAGTTTATTACAACGGGAGTTTTCGGCATATTGCTCTGGTCAACCTCAGTCTTTGCAATCTTATCCACAACGTCCATACCGTCTATAACCTGTGCAAAAACGGTGTGTCCCTTGTCGGCTGCGTTGAATGCGCCGTCAAGATACGGGTTACCGCCGTTTTCCTCATACAGCTTTTTAACATCATCGGGTACTATAGTCGGGTTGTAAAAGCTAAGACCGTTAATCTTTGAGATGTCGTCCTGTTTGTTCTGATTTACATACTGCGCAATAATGTTACGTGCAACCTTCCAGCTTTCCTCGTAAGAAGTAAAGCCCGAGAAGGATTCGGCTGTTGCCTGATTGATGAAAAACTGACTGCCGTTTGTGTCCTTGCCGGAGTTTGCCATAGCAACAGAACCTCTTATGTTAAACAGCTTGTTGCAGAATTCGTCCTCAAACTTACCGCCGTTTGCAGCCTTACCGCCTGTTCCGTTAGCGTTTTCGTAGTCACCGCCCTGAATCATAAAGTTATTTATAACTCTGTGGAAAATTGTGTTGTCATACTTGCCTGCCTTTGCAAGGTCAATAAAGTTCTGAACGGTTTTCGGTGCGTTTTCAGGGAAAAATCTCCACGTAATGTCGCCCATATTTGTGTGCAGAATTGCGATAGTATCGCCTTTTTCGGGCATTTCAAGCTGATAGCCTGCCTGATGCTCTGTATCGTCCTTAACAGCTGCGTCCTTGCCGAGGAATGAGGTGTCAACAGTATCCATAGTAACCTCCTGATTACAGCCTGCAAAGCAAAGTGCCGCAGAAGCAACGATTAAAGCAGAAAGAATTATACTAAGGTATCTTTTCATTTTTGTTATTCCTTTCAAATCAGATTATATAGTTTTATTTGCAGAATATGCACATAAATACAGGTTAATTGTATAATAATTATTCACCTTTTGCAATATATTTCTGCAATTTTTAAAAATTTTTCACACAGCCGTCACAGCAGGTTATATTATCGCCTTTGATTTCATAAAATTTTTCAGTGCAATAAGTGTATTGACTTAAACTTACTCATAATACGGAGGCTTTAAAATGAATGAATTTTTACCCGAGGGATGGCTTATCAATACAACCGAAAATAGAAATGCAGTCAAATCGTTGACAATGCTTACAAATGCCTGCAAGGAGAATAAAATACTTGAAGCAAGAGCGACGGTCTGCGACTCACAGCATAACCTGATAGTAGACTTAGGCGGTATTAAGGGCGTTATCCCAAGAGAAGAGGGTGCGCTCGGCATAAAAGAGGGAGCGGTGAGAGATATAGCTGTAATTTCACGTGTGAACAGACCTGTGTGCTTTGTAGTGACAAGCATAGAAAAGGATGAAAACGGCAATACGCTTGTTTTTCTTTCACGTGAAAAGGCACAAAGAATGTGCAGAGAGTTATACATAAGCAATCTGAGTATCGGCGATGTTATAGACGCACGTATAACGCACCTTGAAAACTTCGGAGCATTTGCCGATATAGGCTGCGGAATACCGGCGCTTATGCCTATTGACACCATATCTGTTTCAAGAATTGAGCATCCCAGAGAGCGTTTTGAAATAGGAATGGACATAAAGGCTGTTGTCAAATCAATAGAAAACGGCAGAATAAGTCTTAGCCACAGGGAGCTGTTAGGCACGTGGGAGCAAAACGCACAGAAATTCAGACAGGGCGAAACGGTTGCCGGCATAGTGCGTTCTGTCGAAAGCTACGGCGCTTTTGTGGAGCTTGCACCGAACCTTGCAGGCCTTGCCGAGAGTAAAGAGGGAGTAAAGCAGGGACAGCAGGCAAGCGTTTACATAAAAAGCATTATTCCCGAAAAAATGAAAATCAAGCTGATAATAATTGATACCTTTGATTATAAGTATAATCCGACAAGACCTCACTACTTCTTTAAGGGCAGTCATATAGACGAATTTGTGTATTCTCCCGAAAAATGCGAGAAATACGTTGCGACAAAATTTACAGACTGAGTACCGTTTATCGCCCTGTGCTTATTTCGCACCTTGACGATTGATTTTTACAATGCTATTATTACATCAGACAAATAATCAATCGGAGGTAGAAATATGGAAACTGCTTTATTGGCTGTTTTATCGGTTATATCGGCTGTTATGCTTTGCTTAGTGATTTTTCTTGTTATAACAAAAAAGAAAGAAAGCGGTAATCAAACTGTCGCTTTTAAGGAGTTTGCTGACAGCCTGACAGAAAGAATAGAAAAAAATCAGAACTCACTCAGAAGCGAGCTGCTTTTGTCAACACAGCAGTCTGTGAAAAATATGGGGGATATGATTTCTTCAAATCAGCAGACCTCCTCGCAAAATCAAAACGAAAGATTACAGACGCTTGAAAGCAGGCTGAAAACATTTTCTCTTGAAAACGAGCAGAAGCTTGAGCTTATCCGCAATACAATGGAACAGCGCCTTGCATATCTGCAGGAGGACAACAACAAAAAGCTTGAGCAGATGCGTGTAACGGTTGACGAAAAGCTACAGAAAACGCTTGACGATAAGCTGAATAAATCGTTTTCTCTTGTAAACGAGCGATTAGAGCAGGTGTATAAGGGACTCGGCGAAATGCAGAACCTCGCTGTCGGCGTGGGCGATTTAAAAAAGGTTTTGTCAAATGTCAAAACAAGAGGTATTATGGGCGAAATTCAGTTGTCCGCAATACTAAAGGAAATCCTTGCACCCGAGCAGTACGAAGAAAATGTATCGACTAAAAAGGGCAGTAAAACGGTGGTAGAGTTTGCCGTAAAGCTCCCTGCCGAGGACGATGGCTTTATTTATTTGCCAATTGACTCAAAATTCCCGGGCGACAGCTACGCTGCACTGCGTGACGCTTACGAAAGCGGTTCAAAGGAGCAGATAGACCTTGCCGCCAAAGTTCTTATCAACACAATAAAGAGCGAAGCAAAGGACATTCGTGACAAATACATAGATCCGCCAAACACAACAGAATTTGCCGTTATGTTTTTGCCGTTTGAGGGCTTATACAGCGAGGTTGTAAACAGAGGAATGGTAGAGGTTCTACAGCGAGATTACAAGGTGAATATTGCAGGACCGAGTACAATGGCGGCACTTTTGAACAGTCTGCAAATGGGCTTTAAAACGCTTGCCGTACAAAAGCGAAGCGCAGAGGTATGGGAGGTTCTAAGTCAGGTCAAGGCAGAATTTGACACCTTTGCAAAGGTGCTTGCCTCAACACAGAACAGATTAAAGCAGGCAAATGACGAGCTTGATAAGCTGGTAGGTGTGCGAACAAGGCAAATCCAGCGAAAGCTAAGCAGGGTGCAGACAACAGCATCGTTGACGGAAAGTATTGATGATGACATAGTCGAGGTATAACAGACGACAACTCGTGTTGCAAAAATCAGACTGCAAATATTGTCTGTTTTCTATCACGAATTAGTATAAAAATATTCTAAAACTGAATTTGTTTAGTCCCCTTTGGCAATACTTGTAACAAAAGTATCAGCCAAGGGGGATTTTTTTTGCAGTACAGCAAGGTAGAAATATGCGGAGTGAACACTTCACAGCTTAAGGTTTTAAAGGAGTCAGAGAAAAGAGAGCTGTTAAAAATCATTAAAAACGGCAGTGAAAGCGAAAAAAAGACAGCAAGAGAAAAAATGATAAACGGCAATCTGCGACTTGTTCTGTCAGTAGTTCAGCGCTTTGCAGGACGAGGAGAAAACCCCGACGATTTATTTCAGGTCGGCGTTATAGGACTTATCAAGGCGATAGACAACTTCAACGCTGAATTAGATGTCAGATTTTCCACCTACGGTGTACCTATGATTATCGGAGAAATCCGCAGATATCTGCGTGACAACAACGCAATAAAGGTAACTCGCTCAATGCGTGACACAGCATATCACGCTATGCAGATAAAGGAGGAGCTGACAGCAAAATACAACAAAGAGCCTACAGTTGAGCAAATTGCAGAAATTATGAAAATCCCAAAGGAAAACGTGGTGCTGGCACTTGAGTCAATAGTTGCGCCGATGTCGCTGTACGAGCCTGTATTCAATGACGGGAACGATACAATATATGTGATGGATCAGGTGGGAGATGTCAGCGACGACAACGATTGGCTTGATGAAATAGCAATAAAAGAGGCGATGAAAAGCCTTGGCGACAGAGAAAAGAAAATACTCGGACTTCGCTTTTTTATGGGCAAAACACAGATGGAGGTTGCGCAGGAAATCGGCATTTCTCAGGCACAGGTAAGCAGAATAGAAAAAACGGCTATTGAGAAGATTAAGAAAGAAATATGATATTGAGCATTTTAATGAAATAACAATA
>CAMFTQ010000025.1 GCA_945988865.1 uncultured Anaeromassilibacillus sp. | reverse complement strand
TTGCCCTTTACAAGCTCAAGCACTGCAAGGAATGTTGCGACAAGCTCGCTGCGCTCTTTGCCGTCCTCGAAAAGCTCGCTGTATTTAATTGAGTTTTTCATTCTCAGCCTTCGCATTACATTTATGATTTTTGACGATACCGAAATGATTTTATGCGACACTATGCCCGAAAAAGCATGCTCTGACGGTGGCAGTCGTTTTTTACCTCTGCCCACTGCACTTAAAAAGGCTTTTGCGATAACCTCGCTTTCGTGTATTCTGTTGTAGGTCAGGTCATACTCAACAGGCGAGGGCGTTCGTTCAAACGTATCAAAGCTAAGCATCGGCGCCATTTTCTTTGCCGTTTCTCTGCAAAGCTGATATTCAATGAGCTGTCCTGTCAGCTCTTCCTTTAACTGCTGTGCTTCTTCCTCGTGCTTTGGCAAAAGCGAAACTGACTTTATATACACAAGCCTTGACGCCATTTCAAGAAATTCCGACTCTATGTCAAGGCTCTGCTCCTTCATTAGGTTAATCTGCTTCATATACTGTTCGAGCAGCTCTGCAATCTGTATGTCGTAAATATCAATTTTATTTTTTGTGATTAGTGTGAGAAGTAAATCAAGAGGTCCTTCAAAGACAGGTAGCTTGTATAAGAGCTTAGCTTGTTCAGTTTCCATCTTTAGAGCCTCCTTAAGGTAAAATCAGTTAAACGGTAAAAACGGCAGTCCTGCAATAAAATCGACTGCTTGCAAAAGAAAATTTGACAAAATAGAAAGCGGTCTGCTTAAAACACCCGAGAACAACAGTACGTACAAAATGATAAAGAAATATCTTTCGTACTGATAAATCCGATAAACGATTTTATCGGGCAAAAGTGCAAACAGAACCTTTGAGCCGTCAAGCGGCGGAATAGGAATAAGGTTGAACACCGCAAGCGAAATATTGACAGCGACATAATACTGAAGAAAGTAGATAACATACATACCGATTTGAGAAAGCACAATCATCGGCGCAAAACAAACAAGTGCGTTAAGAATCAAAGCACCGGCAAGCGCCGCCACAAAATTTGCAAGAGGTCCTGCAAAGGCGCAGATAGCCATACCGACCTTTGGATTTTTGAAATTTCTTGCATCAACCGGAACAGGCTTTGCCCAGCCGAAACCGAAAAGCAAAAGACACAATGCTCCGAACGGGTCAATATGCGATACAGGATTGAGTGAGAGTCTGCCCCTGTACTTGATTGATGTATCGCCGAGCTTTAAAGCAGAAAATGCGTGTGCCCATTCGTGAAAGGGCAGAATAAGAAAAATTATTACTAAAATTGCAAGAATCTGCACTACTGCTGTGCCGAAGTCAAGCTGACCCCTGAGCAAGCTAAAGAGCATATAGATACCTCCAGACAATGGTATAATTCACCATTATAATATGCTTTTTACATTATACAATAATAAAACAAAAATTACAAGTGTTACAATAAAGTAATTATTTTTATCATAATAAACAAGGACGGCTTTTGCCGTCCCTGCGTTATGATTATTATGTAATATAGTTTTACTTTCCTATATCAAAGCCTGTTTCAATGCCGGCTGAGTACTTCTGAATAGCTGTTGCGTCTGTTACGTTTACCTTGCCGTCCTTGTTTACATCAGCGGCTTTGCCTTGCTCGTCTGAAAGTGTGATGATTGATGCGGCTGATTTCTGAATCATTGTTGCGTCCTTGACATTCACCTTTCCGTCACCGTTTACGTCACCGAGCTTTTCTGACTGTGCAGGATCTGAATTATTTAATTTATATCTGTAAACAACCGATGAGGCCGTTTCATCTAATGTTTCTGTCCAGTCAGATGTCTTTGAATAGTTATAGTAATCTACCTTTGCTCTATCCTGATACTGACTTGTTTTATACCATACAAAACTACGGGCAGGATGATTACCGTAAGAACCGTCACAGGTTACTCCCGACGAGCAATATGCACGGTTGCCGTCATTCCAATTCAAATAGTAATACTTATATCTGTTGTCAGCACTGTCATAACCTGTCTGGAACGAATACACTCCGTTAGGATCTAATGCGTCATAATGAGGGAATTTGTCGGTAAACTCATAATTCACCTCTGTGCCTGTGTTACCGCTGCAAAAATGGTAGTAGTAATAGCTTAGCAAGACTCTTGATTCTGATGTTTCAAGCTCTATGTTTGACCAGTAAGGCTCACCGACATTTTGATATTCGGATTTATTCAGCGCGCCCTTTACCCATCCCTCTCCGGGACTGTCTGCCGATACCCTTTTATAGGTGTGCTTGTAGTTGATTGTGTAATCCTTGGCAGATACATCCGAGGGGAGATTGGTTGAAAAAAACCAACCGTCCTTGTCAGGCTCAGTGCTTTGCAAAACAGTAAAGTTCACTGTATTTGACGCTGTGCAAACACCCCCGCCGGAAGAATATGCCTTTATCACAGCCTCATAATTACCCGGGATAAGAAGCATATCATATTTGCTGAGATTGTTGCTTAAATTTTTGGTATTCTGCTCGCCTGTGTCTGTATTTTTAACAGTTAATACATATGATGAGGTATCAGAGGTACTGTTCCAGCTGAATACAGTGCGTGTATTAGATGTGCCGGCTTCAACATTTAAAACAGGTTTGCCGGGTCTTTGTGAAACCTTGATTGTTTTATTATCGGTTAAGCTGCCTTCGCCCGCCTGAGAGCCTATAGGAGTTGCACAGGTAGTAATTCGGTATTCTCCCGCTTCGCTGACGATAAAGCTGTAAGAGGTATTATAATCCATTCTTTGATTTAATATTGTATTGCCCGAGGGGGAATCTATTTTCAGCCAATAATGAGATAGGTTTGAGTTTGCCGGTGACGGAGTCCATGAAATATCGACTGATTCACCTAAAGCATATTCCGACTTATTTGTTGTAATTGTCGGCGTTACAAGTGACTGCACAGAAGATACGTACGTTTCATCCTTAGGGTTTATACCGCTTGGGTTCCAGTAATTACCGTAGGAAATACCAAAATGAAGATGAGCACCACTTGAGTTGCCTGTATTACCTACCTGACCTATTTTTTGTCCTGCAGAAACATACGCACCCCAATAAACATTTTCAGGGATACTTCCGCCTAACATATGTGCATAATGATATGTACGTCCGTCATCGCCTCTGATTACAAGTCCTGTACCAAACCCGTTGCAATCGCCATCACTTCCGTAATGATTTGCTCCACAAAGAAATATATACTCGACAGTACCGCCCATAGCGGCAACAACGGTAGCACCGTAAATTCCTCCATCGCAGATATCAATGGCATTACCATTGTGAAGACCTTGTGATAAGTTTGTGTGTCCGGGAACAGGCCAAATAAGTGTGCCGGCAACAGCCGAAGGCGGTACTGCCAAAACTGTACTAAACAATAGAATTACCGCAAGACAGGCTGAAATCAGCTTTTTAAATTTATTATTCATAATAAAACTCCTCTCAGAAAATTGCCGTTTTAAAGACAAGAAAATTGTATCATTTCTGTTAAATTATGTCAATAAAATATTAAGGGGCAGAAAGCCGAAGCTCTCTGCCCTTCTTTTAGAAAATTCATCTTACCTGTCCGTTGCCGCTTATTATAAACTTTGTACTTGTCAGCTCGTTTAAGCCCATAGGTCCTCTTGCGTGGAGCTTTTGCGTTGAGATGCCTATTTCTGCGCCGAGTCCGAACTCACCGCCGTCTGTAAAGCGTGTTGAGGCGTTTACATATACTGCCGCCGAGTCAACCGACTGCGTGAATTTCTCTGCGTTTTCATAGCTTTCTGTTACGATACATTCGCTGTGACCGCTTGAATATTTCGCAATATGTGCGATAGCCTCGTCTATGCTGTCAACTACTCTTACGGCGAGTATGTAGTCGAGAAATTCTTTGTAATAATCGTCCTCTGTAGCCGGAATTACGCTGTCGCCGAGGATACGTACAGTTTCTTCACAGCCTCTTAGCTCAACGCTTTTTGTGTCGAGCCTTTCTTTTATTACAGGCAGTGCTTTTTCTGCAATAGCCTTGTGAACAAGGATAGTTTCGATAGCGTTGCACACTGACGGACGTGATGTTTTTGCGTTGAAGATTATGCTTGCCGCCATTTCAATATCGGCAGTCTTATCAACATAAACGTGGCAGTTGCCGACACCCGTTTCAATTACAGGCACCTTTGCGTTCTGCACAACTGCGTTTATCAGTCCTGCACCGCCTCTGGGGATAAGCACGTCAAGATACTGTGAAAGTCCCATAAGCTCTGTTGCGCTCTCTCTTGATGTGTCCTCGATAAGTTGTATGCAGTCAATCGGCAGACCTGACTTTTCTATTGCGTTTCTCATAATGTCGGCAATAGCCTTGTTTGAGTTTATTGCTTCTTTTCCGCCACGCAGAATTACTGCGTTACCAGCCTTTAAGCAGAGTGCGGCGGCGTCTGCCGTAACATTCGGACGAGCCTCAAATATAATTCCGATAACACCTAAAGGTACTCGCACTCTTTGAATTTTAAGTCCGTTTTCAAGTCGGTTACCGCTTAGCACCGTACCTATAGGGTCGGCAAGTGACGCTACCTGTGCCACACCGTCAGCCATTGAGAAAATTCTCTGCTCGTTTAAGCTCAGTCTGTCAAGAAGTGAAGCGGTAAGTCCTGCCTTTTTGCCGTTTTCAATATCAATTTCATTTGCCTTAATAATACTTTCGCAATTTTCTTTTATAGCATTACAAATGGCAATCAATGCGTCATTTTTTATTTTGCCGGCTGTGGCTAAAAATCTTGACGCTTCTTTTGCCTTTGCACCCATATTTTCTATAGCCGTCATAAAAAACTCCCTCTCAAAGCTTTATCTGTTATTTTCACAGCTTGGCAAAAATACAGTTCCTATCTGCTCCTTTTCAACAACATCATACAGCCTGAGCGGATTTTCGCCGTTCATAATTACGCACTGCGTTCCCGATTCCGTCACGTACTTTGCCGCCTGAAGCTTTGTTGTCATTCCGCCTGTTCCTCTTGCAGAGCCTGAACCGTCTGCCATTTTCAAGATGTCCTCTGTGATTTTTTCTACGCAATCAATTTTCTTTGCGTTCGGGTTAGTACGAGGGTTGCTGTCGTACAGTCCGTCAATATCGGTGAGGATAATCAGCTTGTCTGCCTTTACCAGACGTGAAACTATAGCCGATAGCATATCGTTGTCGCCTATCTTGTTGCCCTCAAGCTCATCAATGGCTACGGTGTCGTTTTCATTGACGATAGGTATAATATCCATATCAAAAAGCGACTCGAACGTGTTTATAACATTCTGCTTTTTTGACTCTGTTTCTATTGCGTACTTCGTCAGAAGCACCTGTGCGACTGTGCGGTTGTACTCGCCGAACAGCTTGTCGTACATAAACATAAGCTCGCACTGACCTACTGCGGCAAGCGCCTGTCTTTCTTTTGTTGACTGTGGCTTTTGCTTTAGTCCTAATTTGCCTACTCCTACACCGATAGCGCCCGAGGATACAAGCACAACCTCGTTGCCCATATTCTGTAAGTCGGACAAAACCTTGCACAGCTGTTCAATTCGTCTTAAATTGACCTTTCCGTTTTCATATGTGAGGGTAGATGTTCCTACCTTTACTACTATTCTTTGATTTATCATTTTGATTTCTCCATTATTTATCAATCGTCAAACTTAGCCAGAAATTCACGTATGCGTGTATTGTCTGTATTATCAAAAATCTCGCTCGGCGTACCGTCTGCTATGATGTAGCCGTTGTCCATAAACACAACTCTGTCGGCTACGTTCTTTGCAAAGCTCATTTCGTGAGTTACAATTACCATAGTTGTCTTGAGCTTTGCAAGACCCTTTATTACCTTTAAAATCTCGCCTGTAAGCTCGGGGTCGAGCGCCGAGGTCGGCTCGTCAAAGAGGAGAAGGTCGGGGTTCATAGCCATCGCTCTTGCTATTGAAACTCGCTGCTGCTGACCGCCCGACAGCTCGCAGGGGTATGCGTTTTCTTTTTCTGTCAAGCCTACCTTGGCAAGAAGCTCCTTTGCGTGTTTTTCTGCCTCATCTTTTGATTTTTTTAGAACCTCTGTCTGCGGATTCATAACATTCTGTATAACGCTTAAATGCGGAAAAAGGTTGAAGTTCTGAAATACAAGTCCTAAATGCAAGCCGATTTTACGGCGCTGTTGTTTTGATGCGTACTGTGCCTTTCCGTTTTCGCCCTTAGCGCAAAGCGTTTCACCGCAGATTACGATTTCGCCGTTGTCAACGTCCTCAAGCTGTGTTATGCATCTTAAAAGTGTGCTTTTGCCTGAGCCTGACGGTCCTATTATGGCAAGCACCTCGCCTTTTTTTACCTCAATGGAAATATCCTTTAAAACCTCCAGTGAGCCGAAGGACTTTACAAGGTGGTTAGCTTCAAGAATTTTCATACTCTGCCCCCTTAATTGTAATAGCTTAGCTTTTTCTCAACAACAGAGAAAAATCTTGACACAACGCCGTTCATAACAAGATAGAAAACAGCCGCTACAAAGAACGGTACCACGTTTACGGCGGAGTTTACATATTCCTCTGTTACCTTCATAAGCTCAACTACTGCAATAATCTTTGCAAGCGACGTATCCTTTACAAGAGTGATAAACTCGTTGCCCATTGGCGGAATTATTCTTTTTATTACCTGCGGTAAAATGATTTTGAAAAACGAGGTTGACTTTGAATAGCCGAGAACCTTTGCCGCCTCAAACTGTCCTTTTGGGATACTTTCCATACCGCCACGGTAAATCTCACAGAAATAAGCCGCATAGTTTAGCGAAAAGGCGATGATTGTAGCCGAAAACCTGTCAACCTGTATGCCGAAAAGCGGCTGCAAGCCGAAGAATACGAATAAAATCTGGAGCATCAGCGGAGTACCCCTCATCACAAGCAGATAAAGCCGTACAGGCATAGAAACTACCTTTAAATGCGACATTCTGCCAAGGCACAGAAGCATACCGAGCGGCAGAGAAAATAAAAGCGTAAGAAAAAATATTTCAAGCGTGGTGAGCGCACCGGCAAGCATCTTTGAAAAGAAAATTTCAACGTTTATACTGCCGAAAATCGACTGTATGATTGAAGCAAAATCCATATAAGCGACCTTTCTTTATGTATTGTAAGGGTATGAATAAATAAAGCAATCAGGCGGACAGCTTTAACCGTCCGCCCCGATAGATAATCTTATTTAATAGTTGTAACGTCCTCGCCGAACCACTCTGTTGAGATCTTTGCCATAGCGCCGTCGGCAGCCATAGCCTTGAGTGTTTCAACAATTTTGTCTGTCAGAGCAATATCGTTCTTTCTGAAGCCGATTACGTATTCTTCCTCTGTTAAATAATCGTCCTTGCCGTCTGCCTGAATTAAGCGGTACTTGCCCTCGTGCTTTTTCATATAGTTTGTAGCAACCTTTTCATCAAGCACTACTGCGTCAACTGTGCCGTTTTCAAGCTCAAGCAAAAGGTTTAAGTAGCTGCTCTGTGTAACGATACTGCCGACTGACTTTACAAAATCGCCTGAATCGTTGAGTGCGTTTTCACCCGATGAGCCTGTCTGAGCTGCAACAACCTTGCCTGCAAGGTCAGCACGGCTCTTAAAGCCTGACTTCTCGGAAACCATAATAACCTGAGTGTTTTTCATATAAGGTGCTGTGAGGTTCATCTGCTCGTTACGTTCCTCTGTGTATGTAAAGCCGTTCCAGATGCAGTCGATGTTACCGCTTGAAAGCTCAAATTCCTTTGAGTTCCAGTCGATTGGCTGTGTAACAAGCTCAATATTAAGGCGTTTGCAGACCTCTTTTGCCAAATCAATGTCAAAGCCTACGATTTCGCCTGTTTTCTCATCACGATAGCCCATTGGAGGGAAGCTGTCGTCAAGACCTAAAACTAATTTGCCTGCTTTTTCAACCTTTGTCCAAGACTCGTCTGAGTTGTTTTCTCCATTACTGCTCTGATTACAGCCTGTGAAAGCGAAAACGCCCATTAA
>CAMFTQ010000024.1 GCA_945988865.1 uncultured Anaeromassilibacillus sp. | reverse complement strand
GTTGAGCCAACGTGAACGAACTCGTTTGATATATCCGATTCGTCAATAATAACGGCAGCCTTTAGTGTTGCCTCAATAGTTGCAATTCTTGCCTCTAAGATAGCCTGCTCGTTTTTAGCGTCATCATATTCGCTGTTTTCGGAAAGGTCGCCGTAGGAACGTGCAACCTTGATTTTCTCTGCTATTTCGGAACGCTTTTCGCCCTTTAAAAGCTCAAGCTCCTGTTCTAACTCTTTATAGCCCTCTGCTGTAAGTGTAATAGTCTTAGCCATTGTGATTATCCTTTCTTGTTTAAATTACGGCAATACGCACAATATAGATTTATTCACGTATTTAGCACATTTTTCACGAATTATTATTTATAACATATTTAATTTCATTATAATTTTTTTTGATGTCTGTGTCAAGGTGCAGGGGATAAATTTCTGTGACGAGCTTATTCGAGTGAATTTGTCTAAAAATCTGTATTTAAATTGCTTTTTAGTATTCATTTATCGTCTTTGGTGTGTTATAATTTAAAGGAATATGAGCAAAGGACTGATAAAATGGAAAATAATGATAATATTCAGGTTAAAAAGGCGGATAACGCAAAGGAAGGTGTAATCGCAGGGCGAAATCCCGTTTCGGAGGCTATCAGAAGCGGCAGAGCCATAGATTCGATACTTGTGGCAAGGGGAGCCAGAACAGGTGCGATTGTCGGCATACTTGCAAAGGCTAAGGAAAAAAACATAACAGTAAAAGAGGTCGATGCTAAAAAGCTTGATTTTCTCTGTGCAAATGCGCATCATCAGGGCATAGTTGCAATAGCCGCCGTTGTTGAGTACTCGCAGGTGGAGGATATTTTTGCACTTGCCGAAAGCAGAAACGAAAGTCCGTTTATCGTTGTGCTTGACGAAATAGAAGATCCGCACAACTTAGGCGCAATTATCAGAACTGCCGAATGTGCAGGCGCACACGGCGTTATTATCCCTAAGCGCAGAAGCGCAGGACTCAATTTTACCGTAGGCAAAGCGTCGGCAGGCGCAGTTGAGTATGTTCCCGTTGCACGTGTTACAAATATTGCCGATACGATAGAACAGCTTAAAAAAAGGGGCGTATGGGTTTACGGCGCCGATATGAACGGAACAGACTACACAAAATGCGATTTCAAGGGAGCAGTTGCAATAGTAATCGGCAACGAGGGCAAGGGTATCAGCACACTGACAGCAAAAAGATGCGACGCAATAGTATCATTGCCGATGAAGGGGAAAATAAATTCACTAAACGCTTCGGTAGCCGCAGGAATTTTAATGTACGAGATTGCAAAATTCAGATGATACAATTAAACAGAAAAGGACGGTGAAAAAATGGACGGTAAAAAAGACGAAACAAAAGCAAGCTCATATTCAGACAATATAAGCGAATTTGACGAGGAGCTTGTCGAATCAATTCTTGCAGAGGCAAGACAGCGTAAGGAAAAATCAGAAATGGCACGTGTTGCCTCAAGATATAAGCCTCGTCCCGAAATGGACGAAATTTTCAGCAATACCTCAAGAGAAAGACGATATACAAATAAAAATCCGCTTGATGATGACCTTGACAAAAATGCAATGGCAGACGAGCAGACAGCGGCAACAATAAAGGCAGAAATTTTAATGGACAGCCCCGATATGCCGGGCGAAGAAAATATAGACCGTCAAAAAGAAGAGCCAAAGGAAAAGGAAGAGGTTATAGACGTAGCGCTTACGCCCGAATACGAGCAGGGAACCCAAATTTCGGGCGAGGTAATTGACGATATAAAACAGCTCGACCTTGATTTTGGCACATCAGAGCAGGAGTCGGACGTAATCGACATCGACATTTCGCAGGCTGAAAATACAGAGGAAAAAAGCGAAGAAGAGGTAACGCAGGAAGAAGCTAAACCGAAAAGCAGGTTTGAAGAAAAATTCGGTATTAAAAAGCCGATACCATCTGCAAAGACGGTAATTTCAAAAGTGCCTGTCTATATTCACGACAGCAGAGTAGAAAAGATAAATGTTAAAGCAGGAAAATTCTCTCAGGTGGTAGCAAGCGAGTATGAGCAATATGTACGGTCAAAGGACCCGTCGATATCTAAAACAAATACACCTGTCAGAGATGAAAAAGAGGAACAGACCTACGTAAAAGCGATTAACGAAAAAATTGTCGGCAAAATGGTTGATTTTTTCTCTGCCGAAAGCGACGATTACAAGGCAGAGGCGCAAAAGCAAAAGACGGTTGACGTTGACGATTACGAAAAGGAGCAGGACGCAAAAAGCATATCGGCAGAAATCAAATCGAGCCTTGCAGGACTTTTTTTACGCAGTGTAGTTATGGGGATTATTGTAATCTGCTCTGTTGTGCTGACAGTAATGCTCAGGGTATCTCCGTATGCAATAAACTCTGCAATTCCGGCGGCTCCCGTTCTTTGCTCGCTTGCAAATCTTATATTGGTATCAGCCGCAATTTTCACGTGCAGAGTTACTGTTTTCAGCGGATTAAGTCCTCTTATTAAGCTCAGGGGCAACTCCGACACAGCTCTTGCGGTGGCGGCGACAGGTGCGGCTATGCAGAGTGTTGTATCGCTTTTTACGTCTGATATATTCTTTTCGGGCGCACTGAGTCTTTACTCGGTAATAGTGATAGTCGCCTTTTTTGCAAATACCTTAGGCAAGTACCTTATGGTAAAAAGAGTAAACGATAATTTTAAATACGTAGCCTCAAAGTCGCAGAAATACAGCGCAAAAATTTACACCGACGAGCAGACAGCCTCAAAAATTATGAACGGTGCAGTAGCAGGCAAGCCGATTATTGCGTATCAGCACAAAACAAAGCTGCTCTCAAACTTTTTAAAGCTGTCGTATGCTCCCGACAAAAGTGAGGAGGTATCGGGCAAATTAGCTCCGTTTACCACGCTGTCGGCACTTTTGATAGCCATAGTTTACGGTGCTGTATTTAAATCCTTTGCAGAAGCAATTTCTGTATTTGCGCTTGTTACGGCGGTGAGTATTCCAGTATGCAATATGCTTGTGTGCAATCTGCCGCTTAAAATTCTGTCAAAAAAACTGCTCAAAAACGGAGCTATGATATCGGGCTACCCGTCAATCAAGCAGTTTTGCGACAGTGGTGCCGTTATGATAGACGCACGTGATTTGTACCCCGAGGGATGTATAAAGCTCGACGGTATCAAAACCTTTGTAACGCAGAAAATAGACGACGATATTCTGTCGGCGGCAGCGGTATTAAAGGCAGGCGACAGTCCGATGGCGAGCGTTTTTTCGTCCTTACTGCGTGACCGCAAAAAGAATCTGCCCCACGTGGAAAGCGTGTTGTATGAGGACTCAATGGGACTTGTAGGCTGGGTAAATAACGAAAGAATATTGCTCGGTAACCACGAGCTTCTTGAAAAGTATTCGGTAGATACTCCGTCAGCTGATTTTGAAGAAAGGTATAGACTGGACGGAAAGAAGATAACGTACCTTGCAAAGGCAGGTCAGCTTATTGCAATGCTTGTTACAACATATATTCCCGATATCCGTATGGCTTACGAGCTTCAGAACGCCGAGGATAACGGATTGAGCGTTGTAGTCACAACTACCGACTGTAACATAACGGGTGAGCTGATTGCAGAGCAGTTCGGTGTATTTTACAGAAGTGTAAGGATTCTTCCGACAGGGCTTGGAAACGTGTGCAAGGAAGCCTGCAATAAAGAAACGGACAAGTCAAGGGCATACCTAAGCACAACGGGCAAGGCATCGTCACTGCTTTATGCTGTTTCAGGCTGTATAAAAATTAAAGCGAGCATTTCTCTTGCCGTTGCAGTGCAGACGCTCTCTGTAATTTTTGGCATTGTGATTGCAGTTTTAATTTGTCTTTATGCAGGCGTAGCCGTTGTGCAGTCGGTAGAGATTTTTGTATTTTCGCTGTTCTGGTCGGCGGCGACTGTCATAGCCTCGCTTATCAGAAAGCCTCGTATAAGTTAAATTTCAGAATAACAAGGGAGTTTTAAAATATGCAGATAGCACCGTCACTTTTATCGTGTGATTTTGCCGTAATGGGCAGTGAAATAGAAAGAATGGATCGAGCAGGCGCAGACTATATGCACCTTGACGTTATGGACGGCGATTTTGTGCCGAACCTTACCTTTGGCGCACCTGTAATAAAGGCGGTAAGAGGCTATACAAGCGTACCGTTTGACGTTCACCTGATGATTTCAAATCCACTTAAATATATAGACGATTTTGCAGACGCCGGCGCAGATATTATCACTTTTCACATAGAATCAAAATCCCCCGTTAAGGAAACAATAGAAAAGATAAAAAGCCATAATATAAAGGCGGGCGTAGTGATAAAGCCAAACACAATGGCAGAGGCAGTTTTTCCGTACCTTGAAATGCTCGACTGGGTGCTTGTTATGACGGTAGAGCCGGGATTCGGCGGTCAGAAATTTATGGCACAGCACCTTGACAAGGTAAGAAAAATCAAGGCGCAGGCTAAAAAAATCAACAAAGAAATAACGCTTGAAATAGACGGCGGAGTAGGCGAGAGCAACATTAAAGAAGCCTTTGACGCAGGAGTAGATGTGTGTGTTGCAGGCACATCTGTTTTCAAAGCACCCGACAGCGCACAGGCGATAGCGAATCTGAAGGCGTTGTGCAGATAAAGATAAAACAAACAAAATACAATAAAAATCTTAGCTGAAATTTTCAAAATAAAAGAAAAACAGGCTGTGTGATAGCTTACAAAGAGCATCACACAGCCTGTTGTGTTTTAGGTTAAGACTTATTTGAATTATTCCTCTTCAAAATCATCTTTGCCTACGCCGCATAACGGGCAAACAAAATCATCGGGCAGATCCTCCCACTTTGTGCCGGGAGTAATGTCCATAGCCATATCGCCTGCTTCTTCGTCATAAACGTAGCCGCAAACTGTGCAAACATACTTTTTCATTTATTTCACCTCTTTCTAAGAATATATGTGTATTTAATCAGATTATACAATTCTGATATAAAGCGAATCTGTGCCTGCTGTAGGTACTGTTTTGTTTGATGAAATAATTATAACAGTATCTCCTCTGTTTACAAGCCCTGTGCCAAGCGCCTTTTCTACAGCCTGCCGTGTAATAGCGTCGCTTGTTTTCTTTTCTTCTCCGTAAACTGCCGTAACACCCCAGATAAGGCTCATCTTGTTGCATACCTTGTGGCTTGTTACTACTGCGATAATCGGACAGCTCGGTCTGTAGTGCGCCATACTTCTTGCTACTCTGCCTGTTGCGCTTTCTACTATAATAGCCTTTGCGTTTATTCTTTCGGCTATAGTCCTTGCAGATCTGCATATTGTTTCTCTTATATGCACCTCGCCGTCATTTGTATCATACGGAATTTTTAAAACGGAATACTCCTTATCCTTTTCGGCGGCTCTGCATATGTCGCTTAATGCCTGAACGCTCTCAACAGGATATTTACCTGCGGCAGACTCGCCCGACAGCATTACGGCGCTTGTACCGTCATACACAGCGTTTGCAACGTCGCTTATCTCGGCACGTGTAGGTCTTGGCGAGGTTGTCATACTCTCAAGCATCTGTGTAGCCGTAATAACGTATTTACCGGCTGCTACGCACTTTTTGATGATAGTCTTTTGGATTGACGGCAGGTTTATAAACGGAATTTCTACGCCCATATCGCCACGTGCTACCATTATGCCGTTTGCTACCTCTAAAATTCTGTCAATATCGTCAACACCGCTTTGATTTTCAATTTTTGCGATAATCTCTACGTGTTCATAGCCGATGCTGTCGATAAAGTCACGCATTTTGATAACGTCATCGGCTGAACGTACAAACGAAGCCGCTACAAAGTCAACGCCCTGCTTTAAGCCAAACTCTAAGTCCTCTCTGTCCTTTTTGCTGATAAAGGGCATACTGATATGGTAGTTGGGGATGTTGATGCTTTTTCTGTTAGAGATTTTACCGCCCTTGTTTACAGTGCAGACAATAGCGTCCTCTGTAACGTCCTTGCAGATAACAGAAATCTTGCCGTCATCAATGAGAAGCTCTCTGCCGATGCAGGTCGGATCTTTTCTGAAAATTTCTACAAGACGAGGGTATGAAATGCTCACGCCGTCATTGTTGCCGATATTCTGCGTTTTATACAGCGAGAACTCCTGTCCCTCGACAAGCTCTACAGAGCCGTTTTCAAACGTACCTACTCTTACCTCGGGACCTTTTGTATCAAGCAAAAGCGCAACGGTTTTTCCGCTTTTTGCTATTGCAGATTTTACACGGTCAAAGCGTTCCTTTTGCTCCTCGTATGTGCCGTGCGACATATTAACTCTTGCCACGTTCATACCGGCGTCAATCATTCTGATAAGAGTCCTCTCATCATCGCAGGCAGGCCCTAACGTGCAGACAATTTTGGTTTTTCTCATATCAATTCTCCTTGAGTTTTCATCTTCTTTTTATATTTTTATCGTCTGATTATATACAAGCCGTCTAATCTTATTTATATATAGATTATAATACATTATAGGATTTTTGCAATAATCTTTGAGTAAAATTTTAATAAATCTTTTCTTATTATTATAGGGTAAAGGCTTAAAAAACGCTGTTAGTAAACATTTGTAAATTTTTTGAATTTTAAAACGCAAATAGGGTATTTTAACTCTTTAAAATGTATATATGCTGTAATTTTTGTGTTATGTAAATTTAATATATATATGTCACCGCCAACAATACCACCACAATATATTCCGATTTTATGTGCGTATTGCACCAAAAACCCCATAAAATCTGAATATCTGTAATAATCAAAAAAATACTCGCATAAACATATTACAGGTTTGTAACAAAGGTAAATGCTCTGTAATATGCGTTTTTCTACCTTTTGACCGCTGAATTTTCTAAAATAGAATTAAAACGCTCTTTTGCTTTTTTCTCTTTGGGAAAATCACCGCTTTTCTTGTTCATATTGCACAAAAAGCTGATAAAATCTGACTTTGACATTATTTGAACCTGCGACTATAATAACGCAGAAGCTTGGATGTGCGATTTTATCGCATTTTACGGGGTTGTCGTAACATCACAAACCTACCGCTTCATTTGAATTTATATGTACTTTGGAACGAGATTTACGACCTGTTTCGGCAAAATGCACATATACATTCAAAAATAAACAATAAAGGAGTTCTAACTTATGGCTAAAACAGAAAGCCTGCAGTTCAATAAGAAGCTGACCGCCCTTGTTTTAATGGTATCGGTTTTCTTAACATCTGTAGTTTCCGTTGCAGCGTATTCAAGAACGGCAATTATCAAAGACGGTGCAAAAGCTACAGAAATTTCTACCTCTTGCATCTTTACAGAGCAAATCCTTACCGAGGCTAACGTAACACTCGGCGAGAATGACGAAACAGAAAGAACAAACGAAGACGGCGTAACAATTATAAATGTATTACGTGCGTTTGACGTAAAGATTATTGACAACGGTACAGAGCAGACAGTACAGATGGCTAAGGGAACTGTTGCACAGGCGCTTGAAAAGGCGGGGATTGTACCAAAAGATTCAGACGGTGTAGAGCCGTCACTTGACAGCGAGGTAAATAAAGACACTGTAATTAAGGTTGCGCCGAAATGCAAGATCAGTATTACGGCTGACGGCAAAACAACATCACACACCGTTTTACAGCTTACGGTCAAAGAGGCTGTCGAGAATGCCGGTGTAATCCTGAGCGATATGGATATTGTAAGTCCTGACCCTGATAGTATGGTAACAGACGGTATGAGCATCACAGTTAAGCGTGTTACCGTTAAAGAAGTAAAAACAACACAGGCTATAAACTTTAAAAGTGTAGAAAAGAAATCAAAAGACCTTTACACAGGCGAAACAAAAGTATCGTCAGAGGGTAAAAAGGGCGAAAAGACTATTACTAAGCAGGAAACATATGTTGACGGCAAATTACAGAAAACCGAGGTTGTAGGCACAGAGATTACAAAGAAGCCTCAGGATAAGGTTACTCTTATCGGCACAAAGCAGCGTCCTTG
>CAMFTQ010000023.1 GCA_945988865.1 uncultured Anaeromassilibacillus sp. | reverse complement strand
CAGGATTGGTACTAATAACTAATAAAAAGCAGACAATCTTTGCGGTCTAATTTGCGGAGTACTGCGTTGTCGTCCTTGCAAGGCGTACTTTGACTTGTCTTGCAAAAATTATCCTCGCAAAGCAAATATAAGTTTACTTTCTATCAGGAATTAGTTTAAGCCATAATCTTTTTCAATAAGATAATATCACTGCTTTGCATTCTATAATGTGAAAAAAATGCACACTATTTTAGTTTTTCTGCTTAGTCGTATATAAATCTAAACGTTTTACTGATTTTGATATATTATCTTTGTGATTCAAATTTAAAAATAAGAAAGCAGGTGTAAAAGTGGGATATATAGCACATAAACGCAATGATTACGATAACAATGAACAGCCGTTGATTGAACATCTTAAGAATGTTTCTGATTTATCGGCAGAATTTGCAAAACCGCTTAATCAGTCTGAATATGCAAAAATCATTGGTATAATGCACGATATAGGTAAATACAGCGAAGCTTTTCAGCAGAGAATTAACGGCGATAACAAAAGAAGGGTTGACCATTCTACCTGCGGTATGCAAGAAAGTATAAAGAGAAAAATGATGATGGCGGCTTTTTGCATCGCAGGGCATCACGGCGGAATACCGGATTTAGGCTCAAAGCACGACACAGCAGACGACGCTACAATACAAGGCAGACTGAGAAAACCGACAGAGGATTTTTCAGCATGGGTTACAGAGGTTGACCAAAACGAATTAAAGCAAATCAAAGAGCCACGTAATATAGATGCGGTTTATTGTTCTTTTCTTATACGCTTTTTGTTTTCGTGCCTTGTTGACGCTGATTATATTGATACAGAAAATTTTATGTCAAACGGCACTGTATCAAGAGTTGGCGGTGATACACCTGAAAAGCTGCTTTCTATGCTTTACAGCTATATCGAGAAGTGGAAAAATCCAGACACAAGACTTAATACTCTGAGGTCGCAGATTTTAAATGAATGTGCAGACGCAGGCAAAAACAGCGACGAAAGGCTCTTTACGCTGACAGTTCCGACAGGCGGAGGAAAGACTGTTTCTTCAATGGCGTTTGCGCTTAATTATGCGGTAAAGCACAACAAAAAGAGGGTAATTTACGTCATACCCTACACGAGCATTATAGAACAGAATGCAGATGTTTTCAGAAATATATTCGGCTGTAAAAACGTTCTTGAAAATCATTCAAACTTTGATTTCAAAGATTATGATGATGAAACTAAAGCTCAGATGATGCTTGCCGCCGAAAATTGGGATTCGCCTGTTATTGTTACGACAGCCGTTGCATTTTTTGAATCAATCTTTTCAAACAAGCCGTCAAAATGCAGAAAAATACATAACATAGCAGACAGCGTGGTGATTTTTGACGAGGCGCAAATTCTGCCCCTTGACTACCTTTTGCCCTGTGCAGCAGTAATAAGACAGCTTGCTGAAAACTATAATTGTGGCGTTGTACTGTGTACGGCAACACAGCCGAATTTTGACTTGATAATAAATATGACGAAAAAAGACGGCAAAGAAATATCGCTGACAGAAATATGCAAATCAAACGAAAGCATAACAGATGATTTCAGACGAGCTAATTTTTGTTATGACGGCAAGCTTGAAGATGATGAGCTTGCGTTAAGACTGAGCCAAAGCAGTCAGGTGCTTTGCATTGTGAACAAGAAAGCACACGCACAAAAAATTTATTCAATGCTCGGTGACTCAAACGAGAATTTTCACTTATCAACATATATGCACCCATCTCACCGCAAAAAGGTTCTTGAAGCAATCAGAAAAAGACTTAAAGAAAACAAGCCGTGCCGTGTGATTTCAACAAGCCTTATAGAGGCAGGCGTAGATATAGATTTCCCCACAGTTTACAGGGCAATTTCGGGTATTGACTCTATCCTGCAGGCAGGCGGCAGATGCAACAGAGAAAATAAAAGAGAGATAGAAAATAGCGTTGTCCATATCTTTAATACAGATGAGGTTTTGTCATATCAGCAGACAAACGCAGATGTCGCAAAGGACGTTATAAATAAGTACGGTGACAGAATTTATCTTCCGGAGGCTGTGAAGATGTATTTTGACAATCTGTACTATTATCGTGACATCGACCGCACACACAGGGTTTTTGATAAAAAGGAAATAATGAAGAGCGTTTCGGGTTTTGAATTTGAAATGGTATCACAAAAATTCAAAATGATTGAAAACAACACTATACCTCTTTATATCTGCACAGAAGAAAGTGAAAAAGAAATAAACGATTTAAGGCAACACAATTATTCAAAGGAGCTTTTCAGAAAATTACAGCAGTACGCCGTTAATCTGTATGAGCAGGATTTTAAAAGGCTCGATGAAATGTGTGCTGTAGAAAAAATTGATAATCACTTTTATGTTTTGTCGGATAATAAATATTACAGTGAAAAAACAGGAATAACCTTTCCTGACGAGAACGCATTAAAATGTATTTTTGGATAAAAAGGAAAAACAGAAGGGAGTGATACTATGAGCATTAAGGTTGAAGTATGGGGCGACTACGCTTGCTTTGCAAGGCCCGAACTGAAATCAGAAAGGTACAGCTACGACTTGCTGACGCCGTCAGCGGCAAGAGGAATTCTTGAAGCGGTGTTCTGGCATCCCGGCTTAAGGTGGGTGATTGATGAAATCTACGTTTTAAGCCCGATTGAGTTTACGAACATTCGGCGAAACGAGCTGAAATCAAGGGTGCTGTCATCAAAAGCGAAAAGTGCGATGCTGGGTAATGACGTTGATCTGTATATTGACGCTAAGGCAGATATTCAGCAAAGAGCCGCAACCGTACTTAAAAATGTTCATTACGTCATTAAAGCACATTTTGAAATGACAGATAAGGCAAATGAAACCGACAGTCCGGCAAAATTTCAAGAGATGATGAAACGGCGGTTAGAAAAGGGTCAGTATTATCACCAGCCGTATCTTGGGTGCCGTGAGTTTCCTGCAAGGTTCAGACTATGGGAGTTTGACACTGTGCCGACAGTCAATATTACAACAGATCTCGGACTAATGCTTTATGATATGGACTATTCGGACAAAGAAAACATTAAACCTATGTTTTTCAGAGCAAAGCTTCAAAACGGTGTGCTTGATTTAAAGGATTGCGAGGTGTATAAGTAATGGTTATACAATCACTTGTAAATCTGTATGAGATACTTGCACAAAAAGATAAGGTGGACAGACCCGGCTGGGCAAAATTAAAAGCGTCATACGGCTTATCTATTGACGAAAACGGCAGATTAACAAATATCATTTCGCTTAAAACTACCGACAAAAGCGGTAAAAAAGAGATTGCTTCAAACATCAGTCTGCCGATGCCTGTCAAAAGGTCGGTTAATATTGCGGCGAATTTCCTTTGCGATACTGCGTCATACCTTTTCGGAAGCGGTAGAAAGGGTAAACCGGAGCGAAACAGACAATGCTTTGAAGCGTCAAAGGCACTACATCAAAAACTGCTTGCCGATGACAATTCAGCTGCGGCAAAAGCGATATTAAACTACTATGAAAATGTTGATATTGATAATATAGAAAATTATCTTTCGACAATAGGCTGCAACGAAAATGTCATAACCGATATTTTCAAAAACGGAGCAAACCTTGTCTTAATGCCGTTTGGCAAGCTTGCAACCGATTACAGCGACATATGCGACAGCTGGAACAGCTATTACAGTGTAAGCGAAGCTGAAAAAGGTATCTGCCTTGTAACAGGAAAGTATTTGCCAATATCAAGGCTTCACCCTGTTATTAAAGGTGTAAGAGGCGGACAATCAATGGGAACATCGCTTGTTTCTTTTAATGCGCCTGCATTTGAATCCTTCGGAAAGTCGCAGGGACAAAATTCACCTGTCAGCGAATATGCTTCATTTGCCTATACAACCGCCCTTAATTATCTGCTCTCTGAAAGCAACTATGTTAATTACTTTGGCGATACAACTGTCGTATGCTGGACGCAGGACGATAACGAGGGCTGTCAGGAATTGTTCTCCGATATTTTAGGCGATGACGATGAATTAAAGCAAGACGACCTATGGAAGGCTGTCAGAAAGATTTCAGCGGGGCAGAGTATAGAATGGAACTCAATACCGATTGATCCTGATGTTAAGTTCTACATTCTCGGACTCTCGCCAAATGCTGCAAGACTTTCAGTCAGATTTTTTCTTGTAAATACATTCGGCAACTTTATGAAAAATATCGTGCAACACGAAGAGAATATGCAGATAGTTATTCCTGATTTTCTAAAAAGCTCACATTTTCCTGTGTGGAAAATTTTAAGAGAAACAGTAAATCAGAACTCAAAAAACAAAAGTGCAAAGCCACAGCTTGCCGGAAGCTACATTTACTCAATCTTAACAGGCGCAAAATACCCTGCAACGCTTTATAACAATATAATGATACGAATTAAAGCTGAAAGAGATGTAAATGCAGAACGCTCAACAATCAGAGCCTCTGTAATAAAATCATATCTTGTCAGAAATTATCCCGAATATAAGGAGGTACTAACAGTGGCATTAAACACAGAAACAAAAAACGAAGCGTATAATCTGGGAAGATTATTTGCAATTCTTGAAGAAATCCAGTCAACAGCTAATCCGGGCATCAACGCAACTATAAAGGACAGGTATTTTTCATCTGCAAGCTCAACACCGGCAGCGATTTTTCCTTTCCTTGTTGACCTTGCTCAAAAGCATATCAAAAAGATAAGAGTAAGCAATCCCGGCTTTTGCGTAGCAAAGCAAAAGGAAGTCGGTGAAATTTTATCTAAATTTGAAGAGAACTTGCCTGCAAGAATGACTATGCAAGAAAAGGGAGCTTTTCAGATAGGTTATTATCATCAAACACAGTACAGATACACAAAAAAGGAGGACAAATAATATGTCAGAAGCAATTAAAAACAGATACGAGTTCGCAATAATCTTTGACGTTGAAAACGGCAACCCAAACGGAGATCCCGACGCAGGCAATATGCCCAGAGTAGATCCCGAAACAGGCTACGGTATAGTTACCGATGTATGCCTGAAGCGCAAAATCAGAAACTACGTTGAAGTGGTAAAAGAGGACGAGCCGGGGTACGGTATTTATATAAAAAGCGGAGTACCTCTCAACATCAGTGACAAAAAAGCCTTTGAATATCTTGGAGTAAAGGAAGCTGACGGCAAAAAGCTCAAAAAGGACGACCCTGAAATTGACGGCAAAATAAAAAATTTTATGTGCAAAAATTTCTTTGATATAAGAACCTTCGGCGCAGTAATGACTACATTTGTAAAAGCTTCTCTTAATTGCGGTCAGGTAAGAGGTCCTGTTCAGCTTGGCTTTGCACGTTCTGTTGATCCGATTTTTCCGCAAGAGGTTACTATAACAAGGTGCGCTGTTACAACCGAAGCAGACGCAGAAAAGAACACAAACACAATGGGCAACAAGTTTATTGTGCCTTACGGTCTGTATGTTGCAGAGGGCTATATTTCGGCAAATCTGGCACGAAAGGTAACGGGATTTTCCGAGGACGATTTAGAGCTTTTGTGGAATTCAATAATAAATATGTTTGAATATGACCACGCAGCGGCAAGAGGTAAAATGGCTGTTCGCAAGCTTGTAATATTCAAGCACGACAGCGAGCTTGGCAACGCTCCGTCATATAAGCTGTTTGATGCAATAAAAATCAGTCGCAAGGACGGCGTAAAGGTCGCAAGAAGCTACAGCGACTATGAAATTAAAATCGAAGAATCAGAAATCCCCGACAGCGTAACAGTTACAGTAAAATGAGCTACACAGACGAAGAATTGCTGAGCATATCGGGAATACAGCATTTTGTGTTTTGCAGACGACAATGGGCGCTTATCCACATTGAACAGCAGTGGGAGGATAACCTGCTTACGGTAAGCGGAAGCATAATGCACGAAAACGCCCACGATAATTCGTTTTCCGAAAAAAGAAACGATCTGATTATTTCCCGAGGTATGCCTGTTGTGTCACGTGAGCTCGGTATTACCGGTGTGTGTGACGTTGTAGAGTTTCATAGGTCAGACGACGGCGCTCTGATTAACGGCTATGACGGATTGTATAAAATTATTCCCGTAGAATATAAGCACGGAAAGCCTAAAGAAAATGACGCTGATATTCTTCAGGCGGCGGCACAGGCGTGTTGCTTAGAAGAAATGTTCTGCACAAGAATAGATGAAATCAATATTTTTTACGGCAAGACAAGACGCAGGTTAAAAGTACCTCTTGATAACGAAATACGTGAGCGTGTTATAAACGTAATAACCGAAATGCACAGCCTTTTTGTGCGAAGATATACGCCTAAAGTAAAGAAAAGCAAGCAGTGCAACGCTTGCTCGCTTAAAGAAATCTGTCTGCCGAAATTATCAAAATCCGAAAGTGTTCAGGGCTACATAAAAAAGAATTTAGAGGGAATATTTGATGAAGAAGCTACTTAACACGCTGTATATAACCTCATACGAAAAATATCTTTCTCTTGACGGTGAAACAGCCGTAGTCAGCGAACAGGGTGCAGAATGTGCAAGAATACCTCTGCATAATATAGAGTCAATAGTCACTTTGGGTTATGCAGGGGTAAGCCCTGCCTTGCTCGCAAAATGCGCAGAATACGGCATTGTAATATCGTTTCTCTCACGCAGCGGAAGGTTTCTTGCGCATACTGTCGGACCGTATAACGGAAATGTCGTTTTAAGAAAAACTCAGTACAGATATTCGGAAAACGAAGAAATATGCACAGCAATATCAAAAAACGTAATGACAGGCAAGCTGTTTAATTCAAGAGGAGTAATTGAACGTGCAATACGTGATTATTCGGCTTCGCTTGATGTCCAAAAGCTTAAAAATGTATCCGAAGATTTGAAAAAAGCGATAAGCAGTATTGAAAAATGCAAAAACACCGAGCAGCTAAGAGGAGTAGAGGGCGAAGCGGCGTCACGCTATTTTTCCGTATTTGATGATTTAATTCTGCAACAGAAAAAAGATTTTTCTTTTAGTACAAGAGTAAGAAGACCGCCCACCGACCCTGTCAACGCAATGCTGTCCTTTTCATACACACTGCTTAGCGGTATGACTGCCTCTGCGATTTACTGCGTGGGACTTGATCCGTATGTCGGCTTTATGCACAAGGACAGACCGGGCAGAGCATCACTTGCACTTGATTTAATGGAAGAGCTGCGTTCTGTTTTTGCCGACAGATTTGTGCTTTCGGTAATAAACAAGAGGATAATAAACAAAAGCGACTTTTTTGAAAAAGAAAACGGCGCCGTGTATTTCACAGATGACGGTAAAAAGAAGTTTTTACAATCGTGGCAAATGAAAAAGCAAACCACAATAGTTCACCCTTTTCTGAAAGAAAAGGTCGAGTGGGGAATGGTGCCATACGTTCAGGCGCTTTTGCTCGCAAGATTTTTACGTGGAGATATTGACGGCTACCCGCCTTTTTTGTGGAAGTAGGTGTAATATATGCTTGTACTGATAACCTATGACGTAAGAACCGATACACCAAACGGCAAAAAGAGGCTTCGCAAGGTTGCAAAGGAGTGCTGCAATTATGGTCAGAGAGTGCAGAATTCTGTTTTTGAATGTGTAATGGACGCTGCCAAAAGCCGAGAGGTAAAAGAAAAGCTTTTAAAAATCATTGATAAGGACGAGGACAGTATAAGGTTTTATTATCTGGGAAACAATTACAAAACAAAGGTAGAACACTTTGGCGTTAAGGAAAGTATAGATATGGAAGGAGTGCTGTTGTTTTAGTGCGAATATATAGCAAACATAGTTTTGCAGGGACATTCGCACAAGAATAATAAATATTTTGAGGTGTAACAAAGCATAAATATTGTTGATTTTGTTAATCGAAAAGATATTTTTGTGTTTGTTGCACAAAAGCGAAAATATACGGTGTTATATACCTGTATATTTTTGCTGTCACCCTCCACACGGAGGGTGTGGATTGAAATTTTTCGGTTGCAATACTTTTAGCGTACGATGCAGTCACCCTCCACACGGAGGGTGTGGATTGAAATCACTCCTTATTGACAAACTCTATTAAATTGTTTAAGTCACCCTCCACACGGAGGGTGTGGATTGAAATGCACGAAAACAAATTTAACGATAAAAGAAAAAAAGTCACCCTCCACACGGAGGGTGTGGATTGAAATTTTTCGGTTGCAATACTTTTAGCGTACGATGCAGTCACCCTCCACACGGAGGGTGTGGATTGAAATATAATCTCACCGCCTTTTAAACCTCAGCCTTAACGTCACCCTCCACACGGAGGGTGTGGATTGAAATAGAAACTTCAACTCCGAATTTAGTGCTTGACATACAGTCACCCTCCACACGGAGGGTGTGGATTGAAATCTGTGGCAAACTTGCTTTGGAAAGAGCAGGAATAAAGTCACCCTCCACACGGAGGGTGTGGATTGAAATTGACAACAACAGTTTCGGTATAACTCTGTTGC
>CAMFTQ010000022.1 GCA_945988865.1 uncultured Anaeromassilibacillus sp. | reverse complement strand
AGGTTGCAAATAAAAGGGTAAGAAGCGTTATAGAATCAGCTGTTAATCTGCTTGCCGGTATTCCGTCTGTTGTTTACGGTCTTGTAGGTATGCTCGTGCTTGTTCCCGGAATAAGAGAAATCTTCAACGTTCCTGACGGCGCAAGCCTTCTTGCGGCAATAATCGTCCTTGCAATTATGATTTTGCCGAACATCATCAAGGTATCCATCACATCACTTGACGCAGTTCCAAAGGAATATGAGGACGCTTCGCTTGCACTCGGCGCAACGCCTACCGAAACATTCTTCAGAGTATCTGTTCCTGCCGCCAAAAGCGGTATTGCGGCGGCTGTAGTACTCGGTGTAGGTCGTGCAATCGGAGAAGCTATGGCTGTTATGATGGTAGCAGGTAACGTTGCGAATATGCCATCACTGTTTGAGAGTGTTCGTTTTCTTACAACGGCTGTTGCAAGTGAAATGTCATATTCAAGCCCCGGAAGTCTGCAAAGAGATGCGCTGTTTTCAATCGCACTTGTTCTTTTCTTGTTCATAATGCTGATTAACGCAACGCTCAACTTCTTTTTAAAGAGAGATAAGGAGGGATAAAATGATAAACGGTAAAATAGGTAAAAAAAGAAAAGCATATATCATTTTAATGCGAACCGCTATGATTTTATCCACAGCGCTTACAGCGTCGCTTGTTATTTTTCTTCTTTTGTATGTGCTGGGAAGAGGCTTGCCGAATGTCACACTTGAGCTGCTTACCACAAAGCCGAGCTACCTTGCAGGCACAATAGGTATTCTGCCTGATATTCTGAATACCGTTTACATAGTTCTTGCAACGCTTGTGATAGTTATTCCGCTCGGCGTAGGCGCTGCGATTTATCTTACTGAATATGCAAAAAACAAAAAGGTTGTAGGAATGATAGAGTACGCAGCCGAAACGCTTTCGGGTATTCCGTCAATTATTTACGGGCTTGTAGGTATGCTGCTTTTTTCAAACAATTTCGGAACAAGCCTTCTTGCAGGCGCATTAACGCTTGTTATTATGAATCTGCCTACAGTAATGCGTACAACTCAGGAAAGCTTAAAAACAGTACCGCAAAGCTACCGAGAGGGAGCGTTCGGTCTTGGCGCCGGCAAATGGAGAGTAATCAGAACAGTTGTTATCCCCGGCTGTGTAGACGGTGTTGTAACAGGCTGTATTCTGTCAATAGGACGTATTTTAGGTGAATCAGCGGCTCTGCTTTTTACCGCTGGCTTTGCCCACGCATTAAACGATATTATATCGGGACTTGTAAGTCCGGGAGCAACGCTTACCGTTGCACTTTACGTATATGCAAAGGAAGAGGGCGAATTTGAAGTAGCCTTTGCCATCGGCGCAATTTTAATGATATTGACGCTGTTAATCAATTTGTCGGCTTCGTTAGTTCAAAAATACTTTGCCAAAAGGAGAAACATATGAGCGAAATAATGACTGCAAAAGATCTGTGCCTGTGGTACGGAAATACTCAGGCGCTAAAGAATGTTAATATTTCTATGCCCGAAAAAAGCATTACAGCCTTTATAGGACCGTCCGGCTGCGGTAAATCAACATTTTTAAAAACACTAAACCGTATGAACGACCTTATTCCAAGCGTAAGAATAACGGGCGAGGTTTGCTACAAGGGAACAAGCATTTTTGATAAAAGCGTAGATGTAAACGAGCTCAGACGTGATGTCGGAATGGTATTTCAGAAGCCTAACCCGTTCCCTATGAGCATATATGATAATATAGCCTACGGCCCTCGCACACACGGCACGACAAACAGAGTAAAGCTTGATGAAATTGTCGAGCAGGCTCTGCGTGGCGCCGCTATATGGGACGAGGTAAAGGACAGACTAAAAAAGAACGCACTCGGTCTTTCGGGCGGTCAGCAGCAGCGTCTTTGCATTGCACGTGCGCTTGCCGTACAGCCACAGGTTCTTCTTATGGATGAGCCGACCTCTGCGCTTGACCCTATTTCTACATCAAGAATAGAAGAGCTTGCATTGCAATTAAAGGAAAAATATACTATAATTATGGTAACACATAATATGCAGCAGGCAGTTCGTATTTCTGACAACACTGCGTTTTTCTTACTCGGCGAGCTTGTAGAGTACGGCAAGACAGAAAAGCTCTTTTCTCAGCCTAAGGATAAGCGTACAGAGGATTACATTACAGGAAGGTTTGGATAATATGAGAAGCAGATTTGACGAACAGCTTTTACTGCTGAACAGAAAAATGATTGAAATGGGCGCAAATTGCGAAAGCATAATTGCGCTTGTAGCCAAAGCGTTGCTTGAGGGCAAGGCTGACGTTGCCGAAAACGCAGCTCCTATAGGTCACGAAATTGACCTTATGGAGAGAGAAATTGAGGGAATTTGCCTAAAGCTTTTACTTCAACAGCAGCCGGTAGCAAGAGATCTTCGGCAGATTTCAGCAGCGCTTAAAATGATTACCGATATGGAAAGAATAGGAGATCAGGCAGAGGATATAGCCGAGATTATCACGTACTTAAGCGGCAGAACAGAAAGTGATTGTGACGATATTCGCCAGATGGCGCAGGCTTGCATTAAAATGGTTACCGACAGCATTGACGCATACGTAAAGCACGATTTAAGCCTTGCAAAGTCGGTATCGGAGTACGATGATGTAGTTGACGACTGCTTTGTACGTGTAAAGCAGATGCTGATAACTATGATTTCCGAAAACACTGCTGACGGCGAGTACGCTTTGGATATTCTTATGATAGCAAAATACTTTGAACGCATAGCAGACCACGCTGTAAATATTGCGCAGTGGGTAGAATTTTCTGTTACAGGCGTTCACAAGCAAGAATAGTATAGCGGAGGAATAAAATGATCTGGTGTGTTGATGATGACAAAACCATTCTTGACATAGAGGTTTATACGCTGATACAAACAGGCTTTCAGGCAAAGGGCTTTACAGACGGCATTTCTATGCTCAAAGCACTAAAAAGCGAACACCCCGAGCTTATTGTGCTTGATATTATGCTCCCTCAGAAGGACGGAACGCAGGTGCTAAGGGAAATCAGAAGCAATCCGCAGACACGCAGAATCCCTGTAATTATGGCGACCGCAAAGGGAACTGAAATGGATAAAATTCAGGGACTTGATATGGGTGCCGACGATTACCTTGTAAAGCCGTTCGGAGTAATGGAAATGGTATCACGCATAAAGGCTGTTTTGCGCCGTACTGCACCCGATGACAGAGAGATAACGTTTTCTTTAGGTAAAATAAGCCTCAATGATAACGAGCATCGTGTAACTGTTGACGGTGAAAGCGTGTTGTTGACCTACAAGGAGTTTGAGCTTTTAAAGCTGTTTATGAAAAACCCCGGTATTGTTTTTTCACGTGACAGGCTGTTATCTGAAATATGGGGAATAGATTATCTCGGCGAATCAAGAACGGTAGATATGCACATCAAAAACCTTCGTCATAAGCTCGGTACAGCCGGAGCATACATTGAAACGGTAATCGGAGTCGGTTATCGTATGGAGGAAAAGATATGACCAAAAAAATCTTTCGTTCTATTTTAATTGTCGCAACGACAGTGCTTATAACAAGCCTTTTGATTGCCACAAGCTTTTTATATGATTATTTCAAGCAGTCAGAGATTACACAGCTTAGAGAGGAGCTTTCTCTGGCAGCTGCAAATGTTGACAGACTCGGCTCAGAATATTTTGACGGCTTTGAGTCGGATGTTTTTCGCTTTACCTTGGTAGCAAAGGACGGCTCTGTAATTTATGATTCACAGGCAAAGCCGGAGAATTTGGAAAACCATCTTGAGCGTGAGGAGATAAAGGAGGCTGTTGAAACCGGCAGCGGCAGCAGCGACAGATATTCCACAACGCTCACAGAAAGAACCTTTTACGAGGCAACACGACTTAAAAACGGCGATATTCTGCGTATTTCGATAAGTCAGGCAACGGTTGCCGCACTGATTTTAGGTATGCTGCCTGCAATAGGCGCAATTATTCTGATAGCGATTATCATTGCTATGGTGCTGTCGGATAAAATGGCAAAGAGCATTATTAAACCGCTTAACAGACTTGACCTTGAAAATCCGACAGAAAACGACACGTACGAGGAATTAACGCCTTTCCTTGCAAAAATCAATAAACAGCAGCAACAGATTACAAAGCAAATGAAAAAGCTGCGTCAGAAATCAGATGAATTTCAGCAGATTACAGCCTCAATGAACGAGGGACTTGTTCTTCTTGATAAAAAGGGCTGTATTCTCAGTATGAATAAAGCGGCTAAAAAGCTGTTCTCTGCAAATGATTCAACTATTGGCTCTGATTTTCTCACCGTTGACAGAAGCGTTTCTATGAACAATGCAATAGAAAAGGCATTAAGCGGTAAGCACAGCGAATTTCGTGAGGAAAGAAACGGCAGTGAATATCAGTTTATAATAAGCAAAACAGAGTCTGACAATGAAACAACAGGCGTAGTAATTCTTTGCCTTGACGTAACCGAAGCAGCATATGCCGAGCGTAACCGCAGAGAATTTACGGCTAACGTATCTCACGAGCTAAAAACTCCGTTGCAGTCAATTATCGGCAGTGCAGAGCTTCTTGAAAACGGACTTGTAAAGCCTGAGGATACAGGCAGATTTGTAGGCAACATCAAAAGCGAGGCTCAAAGGCTTGTTTCTCTTATAAACGATATTATCCGCCTTTCACAGCTTGACGAGGACAAAAAGCCTGATTTTGAGCCTGTCGATTTATATGAGGTTGCAAGCGAGACAGTAAAGGCTCTGTCACCGATAGCTGACAAGAGAAATATAAAAATTAACTTAAACGGCACTTCCTGCACAATAAACGGTATCCGCAGATATTTGTATGAGATAATATACAACCTCTGCGACAACGCTATCCGTTACAACAAGGACGGCGGAGAGGTTAATATTGACATTAAAAAGGAAGAGCGAGACGCTGTTCTGACTGTTTATGACAACGGCATAGGAATACCGCTTGAGCATCAGTCAAGAATATTTGAACGCTTCTATCGTGTTGATAAAAGCCATTCAAAGGAAACAGGCGGTACGGGACTGGGACTTTCAATAGTCAAACACGCAGTAGCCTGTCACAACGGCACAATAAAGCTTGACAGCACACCGAACAAGGGAACAACAGTAACAGTTGTAATTTAAACTATCCTTTTACAATTATCAAAATGCAGTAGAGAAATCTGCTGCATTTTCTTTTTTACTCATAACAAAACTGTTGAAATAGAATGTCTGAATATGGTATAATGGCTTAGACGTACAGACATTTTATTGACGCTTGCTGTCTGTTCCTTATACTAATTCCTGATAGAAATAAGACCGCAAAGATTGTCTGGTTTTTATTAGGTATTAGTATTAAAAGTAATATTGCAAAAAACGGAGGTTTCTGATTTGCAGGAAACAAAGCATATATCGGTCTTTTCAAACGGAAAAAGGGTTTTGATTGCTGTCAGCACCATTCTTTACGTCATTATGATAAACAAGATTACAGAAATACACGTAAACGGTGGAAAGATATACAAAACAAGAGCGACAATCGGCGAGCTTGAAGAATTGCTCGGTGACGATTTTATCAAGGTGCATCGTGGCTGTATAGTGTCTGTAATGGCGATACACGATATTAACGACTACGTAAACCTCAACAACGGCGAGTCGCTGATATACACAATACGCAAGAAAAGCTCGATTATGGAAAAGTTCCGCTCAAAGCAAAAAAGAATAATAAGCAACTTTGCAAGTGACGATATTCCGAAAACACAAGAGGAATATCGCAAGCATTACAGCTGCTTTGAAAATATGCCGTTTGCATTTACCGATATTGAGATGATATTCAACGAAGAAAGCCACGCTGTTGACTGGATATTCAGATACGGCAACAAAGCGCTTTCAAAACTTGAGAAAATACCGCTTGAACAGCTTATCGACAGCTCTTTTGGCAGTTTGTTCTCAAATATGGATTCCAAGTGGCTGCAAAGCTATGAACGTGCAACGCTTTTCGGCGAAACGCTTGAGATGATCGACTACAGTCCCGAGGTAGACAGATATTTAAAGGTAATATGCTTTCCGACCTTCAAAGGACACTGTGGCTGCATTTTATTTGATATTTCACAGATAGAATTCACAAAAAACAGCAACGATGCCGAAAAAGCTCTGATGCTTTATTTTGGAATCCTGCCAAATGATTACAGCGAAAAATAAATTGTAAAGAATAAATCGGGACTGTTTTGGCAGTCCCGATTTTGCAGCTTGAAAAACGTTTTTTATATATTATCCTATGATTTTCGGTGTAACATACACTGTGCTGTTGTTTACGTATATCACCATACCCGGCTTTGCTCCTGACGGCTTGCTGACAAAGCGTACAAGCGTGTAGTCAACAGGTACCTGCGAGCTTTCTCTTGCCTTGCTGAAATAGGCGGCAGTCTGCGCAGCCTCTAAAATTGCTGTTTCTGTGATTTCTTTGCCGTCTGTCACCACTATAGTGTGTGAGCCGTGAATATCCTTTGTGTGAAACCACACGTCATTTTTATTAGCCGTTTTAAGTGTGAGCTTGTCGTTTTGCTTGTTGTTTCTGCCGACTAATATTTTAAAGCCGTCACTTGATGTAAACTCCATTGGAGGAAGTGCCGCAGGCGGCTTTTGCTTGCCCTTGGGAGCCTTGATATACCCTTGCTCAATCAGCTCAAGACGTATCTGGGCAAGGTCTTTTTCGCTTTCTGCACGCCTTACGCAGTCGAGCGTTGCGTCAATATAGTCAAGCTCATCTTTTGCCTTTTCAATCTGTTGTGTGAGCATTTTTTCGGCTGTTTTTGCCTTGCGGTAGTCCTTGTAATACTTTTGTGCATTTGACGCAGGCGAAATTGCGGGATTTAGCGGTATTGTAATTTCAGCCATATTTTCATCGTAAAAGTTCTGCACCGCTACACTTTCACTGCCCTTTTCTATTCTGTAAAGGTTCGCCTGAAGCAGGTCGCCGAAAATCCTGAGCTGTTCACGGTTTTTGCATCTGTCAAGCTCTGCTGACTGCAAATTGATTTTTCTGCTTAATCTGTCCATTGTGTTTGTAAGTAGCTTGTATAAATCGGCAGCCTTTATTTTCATTCTGTCTGCCTTGTCACGCTCGGCGTAAAAATCATCTGCAAGGCGAGAAAAGCTCTCGTAGCATTTCACCGTTGCACCGCCTTCATACTGGCTTATCTGCATAAAAGACATATCAAACGGCTTGCCGTTGTCCTCGTTGCGATAAATCATATACGGAGTGCCACTGCTGTTTTTTGCAATATCAGAAAGAGTATTTAACTGCTCTATCAACACAGCTTCAATCTGTGCAGTCATATTGAGGTTTGTAATATCAAAGTCAGCCTTGCTAAGTAAAGAGGTTGTATGCTCAATTTCTCTGCATACAACGGGAGATGTACCCTGCAAAACGGCAAGCAAAGCCTTGTTTAAAGGCATTTGTCTGTCAAGAGCTTTAATTCGCTTTATTATCTCGTCTGCACTGCTGTTTATAATACTGAGCTTGTCCTGTGCAGGGGGCAGCTCGTATTTTAAATTAGGCAGAACAAGTCGCTGTGATGACATTGTCATATCTACACGCTTGAGTGAGTCTATGATAACTCCTTCACCGTTAATGATTATTATGTTACTGTATTTGCCCATTATTTCTGTGGCAACGGTGAGCTGTACCCTGTCGCCAAGCTCGTTTACCGCCTCAAAGTCAAGAAATAAAATTCTCTCCAAATCAGGCTGTCTGACAGAAATCAGCTTGCCGCCGCCGAGCCTTTTACGCAGAAGCATACAAAGCATAGGGGGGACAGCCGGATTTTCGGGAGCATACTCTGTAAAATGAACTCTCGGTGAGTTTGCACGTGAAGAAAGGAGCAGCTTTTTGTTGCCGTTTTGAGTACGCAATCCTATTACAAGCTCGTCCTTGTTAGGCTGATAAATCTGCGAAACTCTTGCTCCGATCGCTTCTTTTTCAAGCTCTGTTTTTATGTGATGTAAAAAAATTCCGTCAAGTGCCACTGTATTCCTCTTTTCTGTAAGTACAATAATTACTTATCTCTGTAATGAGAACCGCATTGAACAATACGAATAGTATTGCCGTCAATACGATATACAAGACGGTTGCAATCGTCAATACGTCTGCTCCAATAGGCAGACAAATCACCTGTTAATCTTTCAGGCTTGCCGATACCGTCATAACCGTTTCTGTCAATATCCTTGATAAGTAACAAAATACGTTTTAGTGTTTTCTTGTCTTGCTGCTGCCAATAGCAAAACTCCTCCCAAGCTTCATCTGACCACGCTTTAATCATCGAAATTTACCTCGTGAACAGTTCCGCCTGTTGCTTCCATTTGAGCTATTGATTTTTTTAGTCTTTCAATATTAGACGGACTGTAGAAGGGGTCGCTGTCTAATTTTATTTCAAAGGGTATCCTGCGTTCTCTGACAGCGGTTTTTGCGAAAACGCAAAAAGCTGTAGTCATATTCATACCTATCTCAGAGCAAAACGCATCAAATTGCTTTTTTAAATCTTCGTCCATACGAATATTTACGTTTGTTTGTGCCATAGCTGTCAGCTCCTTTGTTATTTATTATATTCATAATATCATAAAAAATGTGCGTTGTAAAGAAACTGTC
>CAMFTQ010000021.1 GCA_945988865.1 uncultured Anaeromassilibacillus sp. | reverse complement strand
ACAGGTGATGATATAGATTATATCTTAGTCGCCACAGATGATAAAGCCGTAAAAATAAGCGATAAGTCTGTTATATGCGAAATACTTTCTGACGAAAAAATCAAAATGTCAGTTTATTCGTCAAAGGAGCTTTTTTCCTACTCTGACAGAAATAATTTTGAAATATGCGGTATTGATTTTGACGTAACGCTTGCGGCTTATCTTTTAAATCCGTCGTCATCAGACTATGATTTAAAACGTCTTTGCAGTGAATACAATGTTGCAATACCTGCTGTTTCTGATAATTCCTTAGAAAACGCAGAGGAATTTTCGCTTGCCGCCGCTTTGATTAGTCTTTCAAAAAAGCTAAAGGAGCAGATTATCACAAACGGACAGCAAAAGCTTCTTAACGATATTGAAATTCCGCTTGCAAGAGTTCTTGCAGAAATGGAAAATTTAGGCTTTGCCGTTGACAAAAACGGCATTGAGCAGTACGGTGAAAAAATCGGTGAGGAGCTATCCTCTATAGAACAGGAGATTTACAGCGACACAGGCTATGAGTTTAACATAAACTCTCCAAAACAGCTCGGCGTTGCACTTTTTGAAAAGTTAGGTCTGCCCTGCAAAAAGAAAACTAAAAGCGGTTACAGCACAAATGCAGAGGTACTTGAGGAACTTAAATATCAGCACCCTGTTGTAGCTAAGGTGCTTCGCTACAGAACGCTTGCAAAGCTTAAATCGACCTACTGCACAGGTCTTTTAAAGGTTATTGCAGCTGACGGCAGAATACACTCGTCCTTTAACCAGACGGAAACTCGCACAGGCAGAATAAGCTCAACAGAGCCGAATTTGCAGAATATCCCCGTCAGAACAGAGCTTGGCAGAGAAATGCGCCGTTTCTTCTGTGCAAAGGACGGCTGTGTGCTTGTTGACGCTGACTACTCACAGATTGAGCTTAGAGTTCTTGCACATATTTCAGGCGACCGGAATATGAGAAATGCGTTTATAAACAACGAGGATATTCATACAACCACCGCCTCACAGGTGTTTAATCTTCCTCCCGAAATGATTACTCCGATTATGAGAAGCCGTGCAAAGGCTGTTAATTTCGGTATTGTTTACGGCATCGGCGCATTTTCGCTTTCAAAGGATATAGGCGTTACAAATAAAGAGGCTTCTAATTATATAAAATCATATTTAAGCCACTACAGCGGTGTTGACGCTTATATGAAAAACGCAGTAGAAAAGGCAAAAAAGGACGGCTATGTTCAGACGCTTTTTGACCGCAGACGTTATCTGCCTGAGCTGACTGCTACTAACCACATAACAAGAGCGTTCGGTGAGCGTGTGGCAAGAAATGCGCCTATTCAGGGAACAGCCGCCGATATAATTAAAATTGCGATGGTGCGTGTGCGTGACAGGCTGAAAAATGAAGGCTTATCATCAAGGCTTATATTACAGGTTCACGATGAACTGATTGTAGAAGCGCCTGAAAGCGAAGCAAAACGTGCGGCAGAAATTCTGCGTGAAGAAATGGAAAATGCAGTTGTGCTGAGCGTTCCGCTTATAGCTGATGCAAATATCGGAAAAACGTGGTATGATGCTAAAGGATAGTGATTTGTTATGAAAAAGGTTTTGTTTGTATGCACAGGCAACACGTGCCGAAGTCCTATGGCACAGGGTATTTTCAATAAAATGTGCAGTGACAAATGTATTGATGCAAAAGCTGACAGCGCAGGAATTTTTGCAAATGCTCTTGACACAGCTTCTGAAAATTCTGCGATTGTGTGCAAAGAAATTGGCGTTGATATTTCAAACAGAAAAGCTGTACCTATAGACAGAGTTAATTTATCGCAGTACGATTTAATCTGCCCTATGACGGTAGAGCATGCACAAATGCTTGTTTCGTTAGGAGTAGAAAAGAGTAAAATCTGCGTTATGAATATTCCCGACCCGTTTGGCGGAGATTTAGACATTTACCGCAAATGCAGAGAAGAAATAGAAAAAGCACTCGGTGAGCTGATAGAAAAGCTATGAATATAGAAAAAATGCAGGAAAAGCACCTAAAACAGGTGGCAGAAATTGAACGCTTATGCTTTGTTCACCCTTGGTCAGAGAACAGCTTAAAAGCAGAGCTTTCAAAGGACGGCTCGTACTTTTTTGTAGCTACAGACGGTGACACAGCTTTAGGCTACATCGGAATTAACACAGTGCTTGATGAAGCGTACATTACAAACGTAGCGGTACTGCCAAATTACCAAGGTCAGGGTATCGGCAAAGCACTTGTAGATTACGCCTGTGAGCTGTGCAGGGAAAAAGCTATGGCTTTTCTAACGCTCGAGGTTCGCCGTTCAAACGCTGTTGCAATCAGCCTTTACACAAACCTTAAATTCCGACAGGTTGGTGTTCGCAAGGGCTACTACACCGAGCCGACAGAGGACGCACTTCTTATGACAAGGTACTTTGAATAAATACATACCCGAAAGGAAATTACTATGAAAATATTATCTATAGAATCCTCCTGTGACGAAACAGCGGCGGCTGTCGTTGAAAACGGAAGAGGTGTTTTATCGTCAGTAGTTGCATCTCAGGTTGAGGAGCATAAGCTATACGGCGGAGTAGTGCCTGAGATAGCCTCTCGCCGTCACGCAGAGGCTATAAATCCCGTTGTGACGCAGGCATTAAGCGAAGCAGGCGTTACGCTTTCTGACATTGACGCAATAGCCGTAACATATGCTCCCGGACTAATCGGCGCTTTGCTTGTCGGCGTGAACTTTGCAAAGGGTTTAAGCCTTGCTACAGGGTTACCGCTTGTGCCTGTTCACCATTTGCGTTCGCATATTGCATCTAATTATATTGCACACAAAGAATTAAAACCGCCGTTTCTCTGCCTTGTAGTGTCGGGCGGTCACAGCCATATTGTAATGGTTGAGGACTACACAAAAATGAAGGTTATAGGCAAAACACGTGACGATGCGGCTGGCGAAGCGTTTGACAAGGCGGCTCGCACAATGGGTATGCCCTACCCCGGAGGAATTATGCTTGACAAGGTTGCAGAAAACGGCAACAAAGACGCTTTCACTCTCCCCAGACCTAAGGTAAATGACGCACCGTATGATTTCAGCTTTTCGGGACTTAAAACGGCTGTAATAAATCTTATTCACAACGCAAAGCAAAAGGGCAACGAGCTGCCTGTTGCAGATTTGTCGGCGTCATTCAGGTGGGCGGTTGTTGACTGCCTTGTGACAAACTTCCTAAAGGCGGCAGAGGATTTGGGAGTTAATACGCTTGTAACAGCAGGCGGTGTTTCGGCAAATTCGCTTTTGCGGTCACGTCTTACAGAGGAATGTAATAAAAAGGGCTATAAGCTCTATATGCCGCCAAAGGAGCTTTGCGGTGACAATGCGGCTATGGTAGGCGCACAGGGGTATTATGAATATCTTGACAACAATTTAGCGGATATGAGCCTTAACGCAACTGCAACACTTCCGATTGATTTTAACAGGGAATAAGAGTTGTTTTAAAAGTTGTGTTATTCATAGGCACCCTTGTGTAAGGAGAAACTTCCCCTTTCAAAGAGGAGCCTACGCATAAGCCCAACTTTTGAAAAACAACCTTAAAATAAAAACACAGCGCAGAGCAAATTCTGTGCTGTGCTTTTTTATTTAGCAAAAGCTTATCTGTTCAGAATATAAATTCCAAGGTTTAAATATCCTGCAAACGCTACCCACAAGGCATACGGCAAAAGCAAAAGTGCTGATGTTTTGTTAATTTTGTAAAAAGCTATCATCGTTAAAATAATCAAAAACAAAAGTCCGATAAGCCAGATAAACGAAAACAAATAGCTTTGCAGATTAAAGAATATAAGCGTCCAAATAAAATTAGCCGCTAATTGAATATAGTAAAGCGTAAGCGCAGTCTTTGTTTCCTTGCTGTCAGAAATATAAACAAGATACGCAGCTATGCCCATCAGTATATAAAGAACAGTCCAGACAACAGGGAATACCGAACCGGGGGGCGACAGGGGAGGGCTGTTCAGATTTTTGTATAATTCCATATTGGAGCTTGTAAAAATTGATGACAGGACTCCGACCGCAAGCGGTATTGCAAGTGCAATAATTAGCTGTTTCCATTTGATTTTGTGACTGATTAGCATACGTAACACTCCTTGCTTCTATTGTATGAAACAAAGAAATAATTATGCAAATTTCTAAAAATTTTAGTATGCAGCCATAAGCGGAATAATCTCACCGTCTTTTGTGTGTTCTACATCGTCAATGTAAGCAATAGCCTTGCCACAGCCGTTTATGGTGCAGTCCAAAGGCTCATTTGCAACAGTCACTGTGGCGATTCCTGTGTATTTCTTGACAAGCTCGGGGAAGCCCTCAAGCTGTGACAAACCGCCCGACAGAGTTATTCCGTCACTGTGAATATCGCCGATAAGCTCCGGCGGAGTTTTTTCAAGCACATCTGTAATAGCCGTAACGATAGCCATAGCATTGTCGATTATTGCCTCCATTATTTCAGACGATGTGACAACTACACTTTTCGGTAAGCCTCTTAAGGCATCTCTGCCCTTAACTGTAAAGGTTTTTTCTTCCTCAGGCTTTATTACACAGCCGATAGCGATTTTGCACTGTTCAGCCATTCTTCTGCCTATGTGAAGATTGTGCTTTCTTCTTATATATTTAATAATATCTTCGTCCATCTGATTACCGGCTGATTTAACCGTCTTGCTCACAGATATTCCGCCTAAGGAAAGCACAGCAATTTCTGCTGTACCGCCGCCTAAGTTTGCTATCATACAGCCATGAGGACTCATAACAGGCAAATTACAGCCCATAGCCGCAGCCTTTGCGCCCTCAATAAGGTAAACTCTGCGAACGCCAAAGCTGCTTATTGCATTTACAACGGCACGTTTTTCAACGTCTGTTACGTCAATCGGTATGCTTGCCACCACTCTGGGCATAACAACCTTGCTTGTGTAAACCTCGTTTAAAAATATGTTCACCAAGTCCTCAACAAGGTAAGAGTGCGCCACAACTCCGTTTTCAAGAGGATAAAGCGCTTCAATAGCAGACGGAGTTTTGCCGAGCATTTTAAGTGCCTGTTCGCCGACAGCTATAATTTCGCATGTTTCTGTATTATGTGCAATAGCAGACGGCTCGTCAAGCTGTTTGCCCTTTTCTTCAACAAAAATTCGTGTGTTGCTTGTTCCTAAATCTATTGCTATATTCATATTCTGCTCCTTAGAAAAAACTAATCCTTTAGTAAAAAGTCTTTAAGACCGCTGTATCGCAAGGTTTTGCGGTTGTTATCTACCATATCTACAACTGTTGAGCCTGTACCGACAAGTATAAGCAGTTTTTTTGCCCTTGTTACGGCTGTGTAAAGCAAATTTCTGTAGCAAAGCTGGGGCGCCATTCTGAAAACAGGTATTATCACCGCTTCAAACTCGTTTCCCTGACTTTTATGTACCGTAGTGGCATATGCTAAATCAAGCTCAACAGCGGAATCTGCGTCATAAACCGCCACCTTGTCGTCAAAGCGAACCTTCATAATTTTAGTCGCCTTGTTTATTTCAACAAGCCTGCCTATATCACCGTTGAATATTCCCTGACCTATTTCGCCGTTATCCTTGTAAAAGGTGATGTCGTAGTTATTTTTTACCTGCATCACCTTGTCGCCAAGGCGAAAAGCAACAGCGCCGACTGTGATTTCAGGCTTGCTGTCCGATTTCGGGTTTACAGCCTGCTGTAATTTTTTGTTAAGCTCATTTGCACCGAGCATACCCTTTCGCCCCGGACACAGCACCTGTATGTCGTCAAACGGAGAGTAGCCGTAGGAATTAGGCAGACGTCTTGACGTTAAATCTGTAACGGTCTGTGAAACGTTTTCAGCCGTTACCTGCGACAAATAGAAAAAATCCTTGTCACGCCTGTCAAGTACAGGATATTCACCGTTTACTATTTTATGTGCGTTTGTTACAATCAGGCTTTCCATGGACTGACGGAAAATTTCGTTGAGCGCCACTACAGGCATAATACCCGAAGCTATCAAGTCGGCAAGCACGTTGCCGGCACCCACAGAGGGTAGCTGATTGCTGTCGCCTACAAGGATAAGCCTGCACCCAAGCGGCATAGCCTTCATCAGGCTGTCAAAAATGACGGTGTCAACCATACTCACCTCGTCAATGATAAGTGCGTCACAGTTGAGCAGATTTTTTTCGTTTTTCTTAAAGACAGGCTTGTCATCTCTGTCCCAGCCGACCTCAAGAAGTCGGTGGATAGTTTTTGCTTCACAGCCTGTTACCTCGCTCATTCTCTGAGCGGCTCTGCCGGTAGGGGCTGCTAAAAGCACCTTCTGGCCGTTTTGCTTTAGTATTGTGATAATTGCGTTGAGCGTAGTAGTTTTGCCTGTTCCCGGACCACCCGTCAGAATAAGAAGTCCTGTGTTCATAGCCTGCCTTATTGCCTCACGCTGTAAAGAGGCGTACTCTAAACCCTCTTGCTGTTCAATATGCTCAATCTGCTCGTCAACACGTGGGATAACAGGGGGAGAAAATCTCAGAAGCATTTTTATCCTTGCGGCTATGTACGCTTCGCACTGATAAAGGCTCGGCGTAAAGATAAAATCATTTTCGCCCACAACGGCTGTTATTACCGTATTGTCAAAAATCATTTCATCAAGCGCCTGCACAGCCTTTTCTTTTTCTACAGACAGAAAGGACGCTGTAGTAGAAACGAGCTTATCCTTTGGCAGACAGGTGTGGCCGTTGAGCCTGTTGTGAGAAAGCACGTGGCTTATTCCGGCACGTATTCTGTATATTTCATCATTTGCTCTGTTCTGCTTTTTTGCAATTAAATCTACAGTTTCAAAGGAGATTTCAAATTCATCGTCACACAGCACAAACGGATTTTCTTCAATATATTTCAGTGCGTTTGAGCCGTAACGCGTCCACACCTTTATACAGCTAAGCGGTGTTACGCCAAAGCCTGACAGATGAGCTATAAGCTCTCTTATGCCTACCGTCTGCTTTAGCTGTTCGCTTATTTCCTTTGCCTTATCAAGAGAAATACCCTTTACCTGCGCCACACGCTCCGGCTCGTTTTCCATTACTGTCAGAGTATCCTCGCCGAACTGCCTTACAAGTCGCTGTGCCGTTGACGGTCCCACACCCTTGATTGCCCTTGATGAAAGGTATTTAAGTATTCCCGCTGTGTTTTTCGGCATACTCTGCTCACAGGCTGTTACGGCAAACTGCTTGCCGTAGCTCGGGTGCTTTTTGTAGCTGCCGATAAGCTTTACCTCTTCACCGGGACTTACAGACGGCATAATGCCGACAGCCGTAATTTCCTCATCGCCTGCAAGCTCCAAAACTGTGTAGCCGTTGCTTTCGTTTCTGTAAACTATTGCTTCTACTGTGCCTGTTATTTCAAGCATCTGCTCCATTTGCTTCACCTTAAACTATTTGTCAAGCTAATCTTTCGCTTAGCTTTTTAAGCGTCACGCTGTGCGCCTGCTTTTCGTATTTGTAATCAATATCCTTGTATGAAAAGGAGCTGTCACAGCATTTGCAGATAAGCGTTACAAAATACCTCATAAGCTGTGGATTCTTTACAAGCACAGGGCCTATAATATGAGTGCCTGTTACGTTTTTATAAATAAAGCCCTCATCTTTTGCTTTGTTATCGTTGCCAAGCCCCATAGTAACAGTGCAAAAGCTGTTTTCTATTCCGCTTATTTCACTTGCCTTGTTTATAAAGCCGACTACTTTTTCATCACAAAGGGAACATTCTGCGATAACATCTGTTGTGTAACGTTTTGCGTTTTGCTCCGTTACCGTAAATGACAAAAGTCCGATTCCGTCATAAACAGAGCCGTCAGACGCTTTAATGCTTTTGCCGAGCATTTCAAACGAATTGCCTGTAAAGAGCATAATTTTACCGCTTTCAGCCAAAGAGATAAGCTCAAACTTTTTTGTAAGAAGATCACTTAACGCTTTCTTCTGATTATTCTCTGTACCGCTTGCGATGTAAATGAAATCGAAATCGGCTAAATCAATATCGTTTACACTGTCGGCTTGCGTTACGTAAACCGCAGCACCCTGATCCTCAAGGTGTTTTTTAAGTACCCGTATATTTGCGTATTCACCGTACAGGTTCATTAAATTGCTATATAAATGCAAAATGCTGATATTCACTCTTTTACCCCCTTTATGACTTACTTTATTTCGGTAAGTGACAGAATTTTATCCTTATCTGAAAAGCAGGTTATTACAAAAAGCCTTTCACTTCCGTTAGCTTTCAGATAATCAGCGGCTTCGGCAATAGACGGTATAACCTTGATTTTATCCTCTTTAACATCTGAATACTGAAATCTCACCGCTAAATCGTTTGCATACGTTCCCGACAAAAGAACCTCGCTTACATTGTCGCTTTGAAGTAAATCAAAGTTAATATCCCACAGCCACGAAACCTCGCCTGTAAAGTATTTTCTGCTTACTGCGTCAACTATTATCATAACACAGCACTTTTCTTTACTGTCAGCGGCGATTTTCAGCGACTGGTCATAAGAAACAGAATTTTCGTGCTTAGAGGTGAGAAGTGTACCGTTATGCTCTCCTAATTTAAACTCTACAACTCGTCCGTTTTTCAGCACATAGTTGTTGATGCTCTGCTCAATTGTGTCGCTTTCAACACCGAGCAGGGAGCAAACGGAGTAAGCCGCAAGCACGTTATATATGTTATACATACTGTGCAGTGACAAAGCGATTTTGCTTTTGCCGTTGATGCAGATCTCACCGCTGTCAAGGTCAACATCTGTTACGGTAAACTGCGTTTCGTGCTTGTGATAACCGCACTTATTACATATATAATCGCCGATATGATTGTAATGCGTGTAGGTGTACTCCATTTTTTCACCGCAGACAGGGCAGAAGTAACCGTCATTATACACACCTGTAACTGTGTCAAAG
>CAMFTQ010000020.1 GCA_945988865.1 uncultured Anaeromassilibacillus sp. | reverse complement strand
TCCCAGCCGATTGGATAAAGCACGTTGTAGCCCTGCAATCTGCGCTTTCTTGCAACTGTGTCAAGAGCTGTATATGGACGTGGATGTCCTACGTGAAGTCCCTGTCCCGATGGATAAGGAAATTCGATAAGGGCAAAGAATTTTTCTTTTTCAGAATCGTTTTCTGCGTGAAAAACTCCTTTTTCCTCCCAGATTTTCTGCCATTTTTCTTCAATAGATTTATGATTATATTTCAAGCTGAATCCTCCTCGCTTAATTTTACAAATCAGATGATTATTTCAAAATGTCTGAAATATCAATCTCTTTGCCGTCCTGCCACAAACGCTCAAGGTCGTAGTACTCTCTTGCTTCCTCTGAAAATACGTGAACGATAATGTCAACGTAATCAAGCAAAATCCACGAGTTTGAACGGTGTCCTTCAATATGGCTTACAGAATAACCGATATTGTCAAGCCTGTACTCAACCTCATCAGCCATAGCCTTGACTTGCGTGCTGCTTGTACCGTTTGCTATTACCATATAGTCGGCAAGTGTAGAAACATCAGATATTTCAATCACTTTTATATTAAAGCCTTTTTTGCTGTCAAGAGCCTTAGCTATTTCAAGTGCCTGTTCGTAAGTTGTCATCTATTTCTCAATCCCTTCAAAAGAATAGTTTATTTGTTATTTTGTGATATAACAAGCTCGTTGTAAGCTCTGACGGTGTCGAGGTGAATAACAGACTGCTTTTTTGACAAATCTGCAATTGTATAGGAAATGCCGTAAAGCATAGCCTGTTCAAGGCTTTTGTTTGCTTTTTTTCTGATAACCTCTACATCGTCATATTTTCTGTCACGACTTGTAAAATCGGCTGTGAAAATGATTTTTTCAAGTAAAGACATATTTTCTCTGCCTGTTGTGTGAAAACGCACAGCGTTTAGAATATCCTCATCATCAATTAAAAGCTCGTTTTTGATAAAAGCGTAGCCTGAAATTGCATGCCAGAGGCTTGGTGAGTTTATTTCTGTGTTTTCGAGTATTATACCACTGTCAGAGATTATTTGCAACTGTGTTTCTTTAGGTGTTTCCTTTGTAATATCGTGAAGAATACCTGCAAGTGCTGCTTTCTCCTCGTCTGCACCATAAAGGCTTGCAAGTCGCTTTGCTTCTTCACTGACGCACAGCGAATGATTAAACCTTTTTTCGCCCATTCTTTGTTTTATAAGCTTTTTATAATCATTAAGCTCCACTAAAGTCACACCCATATAATCTATTATTTGCTATATATTTAAAAACATCTACAGACAGCAAATCTGAAACGTCCTCTTTGTTTTGTATTTTTCTTCTGATTTCTGTTGAAGATACCGTCATTACGGGGTTTTTAAGGATAATTGATTTTGCACCGTAATTTTTGAGCTTTTCTGAAAAAGACAGCAGCTTAGCACAGCTGTTTTCATCTCTGGGACTGGCGATAATTGTGGCTAAGGAGAAGATTTCTTCATAATTTTTCCACTGTAAAAGTGACAAAAACATATCGGCGCCGACTATCAGAAACAGCTCGTCATCAGGATAAAGAATTTTTAAGGCTTTAAGCGTATCCTTTGTATAGCTTTTACCCTCTCTGTTAATTTCTATATCCGATACCTCAAGATGGCTGTAAGGCTTGCAGGCTATACGGCACATATTAAGGCGGTGCAGGGGTGAAATCATCTGACTGTTGTCCTTGTTCGGTGTAACAGCTGTCGGTATTATCAGAATACGGTCAAGCGAAAGCTGTTTTTTGCAGACGTTTGCAAGCTCTATGTGGCCGTTGTGAATTGGGTTAAAGCTGCCGCCGAACATCGCTGTTTTTCTGCTCATATTATTTTGCCCTCGGCAAAACGATTTGCGGTTCGTCCTCGTTTCTTCTGTAGAGTACAAACTTTGTGCCGATAATCTGAACGACCTCTGCGCCTAATTTTTCGGCAATTTCGTTTGCAACCTCCTTTGGCGTAGTGTAGGCTGTTTCAAGCACCTTGCCCTTTATAAGCTCTCGCTTTGTCAACGCATCGTCTGTCTGCTTTATTATTGCATCTGTCAGTCCGCCCTTGCCTACCATAATGATTGTGTCTATCGGGTTTGCAAGTGAACGCAGATATGCTCTTTGTTTGCTTGTTATCATTTGTTTCCCTCCAAAAAGTCGGTTAATTTTTCTTTTAGATTTCTTAGTGCGTTACCTCTGTGGCTTATTTTATCCTTTTCTTCGCTTGAAAGCTGTGCAAAGGATTTTTCGCCCACCATAAAAACAGGGTCATAGCCAAAACCGCCCTCGCCTACAGGCTCAAAGCCGATAGTACCGTTACATACTCCTGTGGCTTCTATTATATTTCCATCAGGGAAATAACAGCAGATTGAGCATTTAAAGTGAGCCGTTCTTTGCTCGCTTTGTACTTTAGTCATTTCGTCAAGCAGTTTATTTATTTTGTCTTTGTCTGTTGCGTTTTCTCCTGCGTAGCGGGCAGAGTATATTCCCGGTCTGCCGTCTAATGCGTCTACGCAAAGTCCGGAATCGTCAGAAATAGCCGGCAAGCCTGTTCTTTCTGATGTGGCTTTTGCCTTTATAAGAGCATTCTCGGCAAAGGTTGTACCTGTTTCTTCTACATCATCAAGAGCTATATTCATATCCCTTGCCGTCACTACGTTTATTCCGAGAGGCTCTAAGATACGCTTTAGCTCAACTAATTTATGTTTGTTGTTTGAAGCTAAAATATACGTTTTGCTGTCGGTTGACATAATATTTATTCCTCACAAGAATTATTTATTTTGTTCAAAAAGAGCCTTTGCAAAATCATCGGCATTAAACGGCTGTAAATCGTCAATCTGCTCGCCTACTCCGATATATTTTACAGGGATACCTAAGCCTTCTTTAATAGCAAGAACAACTCCGCCCTTAGCTGTGCCGTCAAGCTTTGTAAGTACTATACCTGTAATGCCTGTTGCATTTCTGAATTGCTCTGCCTGATTTACTGCGTTCTGACCTGTTGTGGCGTCAAGCACAAGCAGAATTTCCTTATCGGCATCAGGCAGTTCTCTGTCGATAATTCTGTTGATTTTTGCAAGCTCGTCCATCAGGTGCTTTTTGTTGTGAAGTCTGCCGGCTGTGTCACAGATTATTATGTCGCTGCCCTTTGCCTTTGCAGAGGATATTGAGTCAAAAACAACGGCTGCCGGATCGCTGCCCTCTTTTTGCTTTACAATATCTGCTCCGCTTCTTTTTGCCCAGATTTCAAGCTGGTCTATAGCTGCGGCACGAAATGTATCTGCAGCGCCGAGCGTTACCTTTTTGCCCTCTTTGCGGAAATTATTTGCAAGCTTGCCTATTGTGGTAGTCTTGCCTACGCCGTTTACACCTATGACAAGAATTATAGACGGCTTTGTAGAAACTGCAAGCTCCTCACCGCCTCTGAGCATATCGGCGGCAGTTTTTTCAAGAAGTCTGTGGATTTCTGTAGGATCTGTTATGCCCTGTTTTTTGACCTCTGATTTTATCTGCTCGCACATACGGTGGGCGGTGTTAACGCCTACGTCACCCATTACAAGAAGCTCCTCAAGCTCTTCAAATAATTCCTCGTCAATTTTTGTAAAGGATTTGAGCATAGAGTCAATCTGATTGACAACTGTATCTCTTGTCTTTTTTAAGCCTTCTTTTATTTTACTGAAAAATCCCATAAAAACCTTCCTTTATCAATTACTTTTTATACCGAGCTTTGCGGCAACCTCAGAGGCTCTTAGCTCAAGCATTTTTGAAATGCCCTCGTCCTGCATTGTAACGCCGTAGAGAACGTCAGCTTCTTCCATTGTACCACGTCTGTGCGTTATTGTGATAAACTGCGTTTTTGTAGTCATTCGGCGCATATACTGTGCAAAGCGTTCTACGTTTACATCGTCAAGCGCCGCTTCAATTTCATCCATAACACAAAACGGTGCAGGTCTTACCTTCATAATGGCAAAATAGAGTGCAATAGCAACGAGCGCCTTTTCACCGCCCGACAAGGCTTCAAGGTGAACTACAATTTTGCCCGGCGGATGAACTATAATATCAATTCCGCTTGTCAGGATATTTTCGGGGTCTGAAAGCGACAGGCTGGCTGTTCCGCCGCCGAAAAGCTCCTTGAAGGTAGCTGTGAAGTTTGTGTTGATTTGAGAAAAGCTCTCAACAAAAACTTCTTTCATTTGCTTTGTAAGGTCAGTTATGAGCCTTTCGATTTCGTTTTTAGACTTTTCAACATCCTTGACCTGTGCGCTTAAAAACTCGTAACGCTCTGAAACCTCTTTGTATTCCTCGATTGCAGATACGTTTACACTGCCGAGCGACTTGATTTTCTGCTTTAACTCGTTTAATCGCTTTTGAGCTGTTTTAATATCGTCAATTTTTATTGATATTTCTTCTGCTTCTCTGCGTGTAAGCTCGTATTCCTCCCACAGCTTTGCGATAATGTCGTCATACTGCTTTTGCAGGCTTATTTTTCTTTCTTCAAGTCTTGCAAGCTCTCTGCCGATGTTTTCACGCTCAAAGGTTTTGTCACGCTCCTGATGTCTTAGCTGAATCGTCTGCTTTTCAAGCTGTGTTTTTATTTCGTTTATCTCGTTTATTTTTTCTTTGCACTTATCAATTTTTGCACTTATCGCATTTGTTTCGTTTTCTAAGTCTGAAATCAGCTTTGTTGTTTCTACAGAACGCTTGTTAATTCTGTTGATTTCACTTTGAGCTGTTTCTTTTCTTTGCTGTTGATTTTCGCCCAACGCTTTTGCGGAATCAATTTCTGACTTTAACGCATCAATGTCCTTTTCATAAGTGACGATTTCAAGCCTTAGATTTTGCAGCTGCTCTGACAACTGTTCCCGCTTTTCAGATAGAACTGCTCTGTCGCCGGAGATGCTGTCAATCTCGCTTTCAGCTTCTGATATTTTTGATGAGATTTCAACAAGCTTTTCTGACGCTTCATTTTTAGATTGCAAAAATAAAGCTATTTTATTTTCACAGGCTGAATACTCGCTGTCTATTTCTGCTATCTGATTTTTTACAGAGTTTATTTCATTCTGACAGGCTCTATACTCTGCCTCAATTCTTGCAAGATTGCTGTTTTCAAGCGATAAATCACCCTGTGATGCAATGATTGTACCCTCTAAAAAGCTGTATTCCTCTTCTGATTTTTTAAGCTCTGCGACTACCTTTTGCGATTGCTCTGTCAGTAATTGCGCCTGCTTTCTGATTTCTGCAATTTCTGCCGTTCTGGTGAGCAGTCTTAGCTGAATCGTCTGCTTTTCAAGCTGTGTTTTTATTTCGTTTATCTCGTTTATTTTTTCTTTGCACTTATCAATTTTTGCACTTATCGCATTTGTTTCGTTTTCTAAGTCTGAAATCAGCTTTGTTGTTTCTACAGAACGCTTGTTAATTCTGTTGATTTCACTTTGAGCTGTTTCTTTTCTTTGCTGTTGATTTTCGCCCAACGCTTTTGCGGAATCAATTTCTGACTTTAACGCATCAATGTCCTTTTCATAAGTGACGATTTCAAGCCTTAGATTTTGCAGCTGCTCTGACAACTGTTCCCGCTTTTCAGATAGAACTGCTCTGTCGCCGGAGATGCTGTCAATCTCGCTTTCAGCTTCTGATATTTTTGATGAGATTTCAACAAGCTTTTCTGACGCTTCATTTTTAGATTGCAAAAATAAAGCTATTTTATTTTCACAGGCTGAATACTCGCTGTCTATTTCTGCTATCTGATTTTTTACAGAGTTTATTTCATTCTGACAGGCTCTATACTCTGCCTCAATTCTTGCAAGATTGCTGTTTTCAAGCGATAAATCACCCTGTGATGCAATGATTGTACCCTCTAAAAAGCTGTATTCCTCTTCTGATTTTTTAAGCTCTGCGACTACCTTTTGCGATTGCTCTGTCAGTAATTGCGCCTGCTTTCTGATTTCTGCAATTTCTGCCGTTCTGGTGAGCAGTCCCGACTTTTTGCCTAATGAACCGCCTGTAAGCGAACCGCCTGCGTTTACAACCTGTCCGTCAAGTGTAACAACCTTAAATCTGTAGCTGTATTTGTTGGCTATTGCGACAGCACAGTTTAAATCATCTGCTATTACAATTCTGCCAAGCAACGAGTAAAGTATTCCCTTATACTGCTCGTCACAGCTACATAAATCAGCAGCTATGCCGATAAAGCCGTAGCAGTCGTCAAGACCGCTTTCGTTTAGCTCTCTGCCCTTGATTGTTGAAATCGGGAGAAATGTTGCACGTCCGGAGTCCTTTTGCTTTAGCATTGTAATTGCACGTTTTGCATCCTCCTGTGTGGAGGTTACAATATTCTGCATAGCAACACCTAATGCTATTTCAATGGCTACGGTGTACTGCTTAGGCACGTCAATAACACGTGAAACAGGGCCATGGATACCGCCTAACAGACCGTTTTTTGACATATTCATAACAGTCTTTACGCTGTTTGAAAAGCCTTCAAGGTTTCTCTCTAAGTCCTCAAGCAGCTTTGCACGTCTTAGCTTTTCTTGTGTGTCAAGGTTTAGCTTGTCGGATTGTACTTTCAGCTCGTCACGCTTTTTTTGCCTGCTTGCAAGCTTGATTTTTAGTCCTGAAATTGAATTTGTTAAAGAAGATATTTTGTTCTGTGTGTCTGAAACAGAGTCCTTGTACTCCTTCTCCATCTGATTGAGCTGTGCAAGCTGTTGTTGTTTTGAGGCTTTACTTTCCTTTAGTGATGATTTTCTCAGCGTCAGCTCTGAAATTGAGGATTCGCCTGTCATCTGTGCGACCTTATAGTCTGCCGCCTGAGCTGTAAGTGCTGATAGCCTTGCTGTTACCTCTTGTAATAAATCACCGGAGCGACCTGACGTTATGTTAATGTTATTTAGTTTCTCTGATACATCATTATACTCTGCTTGCTTTTCTGAAATAACGCTGTTGTGATACTTAATTTTTTTCTCTTTTTCTGCAATTTGCTCCTGTAAATCCTGCTTTGATGTTTCAGCCTCTGCTATTTCGTTTTGAAGTCTTATTAAGTTTTCTTTGTTATGCAGAATATCGTTTTGTGCGACTGAAATTGATGAACGCTTGTAGCTTATTTCCTCCTCATAAGAAGAAATTGCTCTGTGAAGCTCGTCAATTTCTGCTGAAAGCTCACCGTTTTTGAGGAAGATTTGCTCAGTTTCGTCAGCTATTTTTTGCAGTGTGCTTTCTGCTTCCTCGTGCTGTGCTTTTGCTATTGCAATTTTATCCTCCTGCTGTTTTAACACTGCTGAGGATTTGTCTAAGGTGTCAAGCCAGAGTGCGATTTCAAGTCCCTGCTTTTCTTTGCTGTACTCTAAAAACGCTTCTGCCTTTTGAGCCTGAGTTCTCAGAGGGCCTACTCTGCTTTCAAGCTCTGCTACAATATCACGCAGACGGACAAGGTTTTCCTCACTTCTTGCAAGCTTTCGTTCTGCTTCTGTTTTTCTGTAGCGGTAGCGTGAAATACCTGCGGCTTCTTCAAAGATTTCTCGCCTGTCCTCGCTTTTTGATGAAACGATGCTGTCGATTTTACCCTGACCGATCATTGAATAGCCGTCACGTCCAAGACCTGTATCCATAAAAAGCTCGTGAATATCCTTTAGTCTGACGGCGGCTTTATTTATCTGATATTCGCTTTCTCCGCTTCGGTAGAAACGTCTTGTAACGGCAACCTCGTCACCGTCAAAGGGCAGAAACCTGTCTTTATTTTCAATAGTGAGCGTTACCTCGGCAAAGCCCTGACGCTTTCTTTTGTCTGTGCCGTTAAAAACTACGTCCTCCATTTTTGAACAACGCAAGCTCTTTGGTGACTGCTCGCCCAGAACCCAGCGGATAGCGTCGCTTATGTTACTTTTACCGGAACCGTTAGGGCCTACTACAGACGTTATGCCCTTGTCAAAGGTTAATTTTGTTTTGTCGGGAAAGGTTTTAAAGCCTTGCAGCTCTAATGATTTCAGAAGCATTTTTTCATCTCGGTTCTATTATAATTTCGTTTTCTTTTAAGCTGTTATCCTGAATGATTTTCGGGAAGTAGCCGTTATTTTCAAGTGCTTTAATGTTGCATCTTTTCTGACCGCAGAGCTTTGAAACTGACTTGCTGTTTACTGTAATACTTATATTGCCCTGTGGTATTTTTTTGTCTTTGATTATATCTGTTGCTTTTTGATAAATTATTCTGCTTTCGCAGATTTCTCGAAATGCCGGATGATAACAGCCTGCTATCATATCGCTTTCAAGCGTTTCGCTGTGGTGCAAGCCAAGGCGTATTACCTTTATGTTTAATTTATCAAAAAAGACCAAAAGCTGTGAGCAAAGATTTACTGTAGCTTCAAAGCTGTAGGGAGTGTATTCTTTGCTTTCAAAAAGCTGTGCAAGATACGTGTTTTTCATAACGACAGTCGGGTAAATTCGTACTGTATCAGGCTTTAGCTCAGAAAACTTTTCTGCTGTGTAAATATCCTTTTGAACATCGCTTTTAAAAAGCCCCGTCATCATCTGCAAGCCTAAGGAAAAGCCGTATTTCTTGATAAGCTGTGATGCGCTTATAACGTCCTGTGAGCTGTGACCTCTGTTGTTAGCAAAAAGCACATCATCGCACATAGACTGTGCGCCAAGCTCTATTGACGTTACCTTGTATTTTTTTAGAAAAGACAGAATTTCATCATCAATACAGTCAGGTCTTGTTGAAATGCGAATACCCTTGAAGCGGTCGATATAGGGTGCTGTTGCATCAAGAAGCTCTGTCATATATTCTTTGTCGATAGCCGTAAAGCTGCCGCCGAAGAAGGCTATCTCAGCGTTATGTGTATTTTCTTTTAAAGAATTTATTGCTGTTTCAATCGCTTTTACAACATCGTCCTTGTGTGGCTGAGAGTTTTTGCCTGTGATGCTTTTCTGATTACAGAAGCTGCACTGATGAGGACAGCCGTTGTGCGGTACAAAGATTGATACGTTTGCGT
>CAMFTQ010000019.1 GCA_945988865.1 uncultured Anaeromassilibacillus sp. | reverse complement strand
TTTTTTGCCGTGTACTAAAACAGGACTGCCCGGCAACACTCTTGTATCAATACCGCCGCATTTTGCAACACGCAAAAAGCCGTTTTCTTCAACCGCTGTCACAATCATACCTATCTGGTCGATATGAGCGTCAAGCAGAATTGTTTTAGATGCGTTTCTATTGCCAAGCTCTGCGTAGATATTGCCGAAGCTGTCGGTTGAAACCTGTGCAATATCTGACAGATATTTATATACTACATTAAAAACATTTTCGTTACTGCCGATTACAGCGTTTGCACTGCAAAGCTCAAATAGCATATTTTTCATAGAAATCACCGATTAAAGGTCATTGACAAGACTTTTGAAGTGCTTGCCTCTTTCGTCAAAATTTTTGTATAAATCAAAGCTGGCGCTTGCAGGCGACATTGAAACGATATCTCCGCTTACTGCGTTTTCTTTTGCTGAAAGTACAGCCTGCTGCATATTTTCTGCTCTGATGATTTTAGGATTATTTTCACTGTAATTACTGCTGTTTTTTACAGCCGTTTCAATCTTGTCGGCTGTTGCGCCCATAAGGATAAGAGTTTTTACCTTGTCGCAGATAACAGGTCCCAAGCTGTCGTACGGTATTTTTTTATCGTAGCCTCCGGCTATGAGAATGATTTTTTCATCATAAAGCGACAGCGTTCCGCAGGCTGTTCTTGTCGGACTTGATGCGATTGAATCGTTGTAATACTTTACGCCGTCAAGCTCTCTGACAAATTCTGCTCTATGCTCAACACCGCCAAATTCCTTTGCTACCTTTACGATATTTTCTGCATCAACCATTCCCCACACCGCACAGATTGCCGCAAGGTAGTTTTCTATATTGTGCATACCGGGGATTTTGATGTCCTTAATATCCATAATTTCAGTTTCTTTGCCGTAATCGTTATAAACAATTACAGAGCCTTTGAGATATGCGCCGTTTGATACGCTTGTCTGTCTGCTGAATTTCGCAGTTTTTCCTCTTACAAGCTCTGAAAAGCTGTTTGAAATGTCGTTGTCAAGATTAAGCACAGACTTTGAAAATGCGTTCTGATGAAGAATTATATTCTTTTTAGCGTCAATATACTCCTGCATATCCTTATGTATGTCAAGGTGATTTGGCGCTAAATTTGTAACAACTGCGATGTCGGGACTTTTTCTCATTGAAATAAGCTGAAAGCTCGAAAGCTCGACTACGGCTACATCGTCCTCTTTTATATTCTCGATTAAGGGCAACAGCGGAGTGCCGATGTTACCGCCCAAATGGACAGTCTTGCCCTGTGCCTTTAAAAGCTCTGAAATAATAGTAGTAGTTGTTGTTTTACCGTCAGAGCCTGTAACTGCGATAATCTTACAAGGACAAAGATCAAAGAAAACCTCCATTTCTGACGTTACGGCTACACCGTTTTCACGCATTTTCACAAGCTCATCCATATAGTATTTCATACCAGGAGTGCGAAATACTATATCCGCATCTAAGCTGTCAAGATAGCCATCGCCAAGGCTGAGCTTTGCGCCTGCGTTTTGTGCAAGCACTGCGTTTTCGCCAAGCTGTTCAAAGGTTCTTCTGTCACAGGCTGTTACCCTTGCGCCTTTATTTATAAACTGCTCAATTAAAGGCAGATTGCTTGTGCCGATACCGCAAAACGCAACGCTTTTGCCGTTTATAAAGCTGAAAAATTTATCCTTATTGCTTTTCATAATAGTACCTCCGAGGTTAGTTTTCAAGTAGCGTCTGCCAGCTTTCTGCCTTAAAGCCTACAAGTACAGTATCATCTGCAACAACGATAGGTCTTTTTACAAGCATACCGTCAGTTGAGAGAAGTCTTAGCATTTCGTCTTCGCTCATTGTCGGGAGCTTTTCTTTTAAATTCATAGACTTATACAAAAGACCGCATGTGTTGAAAAACTTTTTAATCGGCAAACCGCTTTTTTCAAACCACCGCTTTAGCTCGTCATAGGAGGGGTTATCCTCTTTAATATCTCGGCTTGTGTAATCTACGCCGTTTTCATCAAGCCATTTTTTAGCCTTTACGCAGGTAGTACATTTCGGATAATTTACAAACAAAATCATATTTACACCTCATTTTTTATTAAACAAGAATATTGTACCACTTTACAAGGATAATATCAATAAATGTTATAGAAAAAATCCGATACTGCAAAAAGCCGTATCGGATATAGTTTTTATTCAAAAGGAGTTTCTTCCTCTGTCAGAATATCAAGACGAGTAATGTCTGAGTAAATCTCTTTATCTAAGTACTTTTCTGCTGCATTTATTATAAGCGTTGGGTTTACGTTTTCTTGACTGCCGGCAGGGAGCTTTATTGAAAGATGCACATATTCGTCGTTAGCTGATAAAGAGTAATCGGAAAGATACGGTTTTATGTTTATTTCTTTTATACCTGATTTTGTCTTTTTGTCTATTAGTATTTCTTCTTTAGAAAAAAGAACGTTTAGCTCGGAGCAAAGGTTAGCAGGTGATATGCTGTCGCTTGTAAGCTTTATATCAAAAAGCGCAAAGGCGATTTTGCCCGGCTTTAATACAGGCTCTGTTACATCAAATACTCTTATACCATTTGGCAGACAGGTATTCAGCCTTTTAACTATTTCTTCAAAATCAAAATCCTCTGTCAGTCGCATATCCATAGTTTCTCTTTCTCCTCTAAAACCTAAGGAAAGCGGAAGCGCAAATGTTATGAACGGGTGCGGATTGAAGCCCTCTGTGTGCCATACGGGGATTTTGCTTTTGTGAACAGCTCTTAGCATACATCTGTTTAAATCAAGGTGAGAAATATATCTGCACTCAAAATCCTTTTTAAACCATACTCTGACGTTTTTCAAAGCAGACACCTCCCTTGTATTTTGCAGCACCGCAGTTGTTGCACTTTTGGCGACAATGCTCTGTTGTTGCGTTTGCGTATGCCTTTTTACACTCTTTAATTAAAAATTCCTTTGAAACACCGTAGTCGATATGATCCCACGGCAGAATTTCGTCAAACTCTCTGCGGCGGTTTGCGTAAAACGTTGGGTCTATGCCACATTCCTTAAATATATCCATCCACTTTTCTAAGCTGAAGCAATCGCTCCAGCCGTCAAAGTGAAAGCCTTTTTCAGATGCTTTCGCCATAGCCTTGCACAGCCTTCTGTCGCCTCTGGCAAAAACTGCTTCAAGAAAGCTTGTGTCGGCATCGTGATAATTGTATGTGATTTTTCTAGTATTGATAGTTTCTTTGATTTTGTTTTGCTTTTCAATAAGCTGTGCTTTTGTGTCCTGTGGTTCCCACTGAAACGGTGTGAACGGCTTTGGCACAAATGATGATGTTGAAACAGTTACTGTCACGCCCTTGTTTTTCGGGCGGTTTTCGCATTTGTGGTATTCGCCTACAACCGACATTCCGAGCTTTGGAATAGCTACAACGTCATCCATAGTTTCTGTCGGCAAGCCTATCATAAAGTAAAGCTTTACCTTATTCCAGCCACCGTTAAAGGCAACGTGACAGGTGTTTAAAAGCTCGTCCTCTTTTACGTTTTTGTTTATAACGTCACGCAGTCGCTGACTTCCGGCTTCGGGCGCAAAGGTCAGTCCGCTTTTTCTAACGGTTTTGATTTTTGACATAATATCGTCTGTAAAGCCGTCAACTCGCAAGGACGGCAAAGAAATACTCACCTTTTCATCGTTTGACCACTCGTTCAGCCTTGATAGAAGCTCTACCGCCTTTGAGTAGTCGCTTGAGCTAAGTGACGATAAGGATACCTCGTCATATCCTGTGTTTTCACACAACGCTCTGCACTGCCTGTCGATAGCGTCTATTGATTTTTCTCTGACAGGGCGGTAGATAAAGCCTGCCTGACAAAAACGACAGCCTCTTATACAGCCTCTGAAAATCTCCTGAACTGCTCTGTCGTGGACGATTTCTACCATAGGAACGACAAAATTATCGGGATAATACACGTTATCCATATCCATAATAAGTCGCTTTTCGATTTTTGCCGGAGCGCCGTTTTTAGGTGTTACGGCTTTTATTGTGCCGTCCTCATTATACTCGACATCATAAAGGCTCGGCACATACACGCCCTTTATCTGTGCGGCAAGCTGTAAAAATTCTTGCTTTGACTTGTTTTCACTGCGACATTTTCTGAAAAGCTCTATTACCTCAAGGTCAACCTCCTCGCCCTCGCCGATAAAGAAAAGGTCTATAAAATCTGCGATAGGCTCGCCGTTGCAGGCACAGGGACCTCCGGCTACTACTATTTGCTTTAGCTCTGTTCTGTCCTTTGAATATATCGGGATATTGCCGAGCTTTAGCATATTAAGCACATTTGTAAAGCTAAGCTCATATTGCAGAGTAAAGCCGATGAAATCAAAATCAGAGATCGGATCTCCGCTTTCAAGAGCGTAAAGAGGAATGTTGTTTTTAATCATCAGCTCCTCCATATCAAGCCAAGGTGCGAAAACACGCTCGCACCAGATATGCTCAACGCTGTTGAACTGACTGTAAAGTATTTTCATCCCCAGGTGCGACATACCCACCTCGTAGGTATCGGGAAAACAAAAGGCGAAGCGAACATCTACCTTTTCTTTATCCTTTACAACCTGATTCAGCTCGCCGCCTGTGTATCTGCCGGGCTTCTGAACTTTTAGCAACAGCTTTTCTACTTCCTTAGTAACCATACTTCCTCCGAAATTTATAAAAATTTACTCTTTTTAAAAACAAGTGCAAATATAAGATAAAGACTTATCAAAAGCAGTGAAAAATTATATTTTGACCTTAATAATACGACAAAGCCTAAAACGGCTGTCGGGAAAATCAAAATAAAGGTTAAAGCATCTATAATATGTGAAGCTTTTTCGTGTTTTATTTTATTTGTAAGAATTATAAACAGTGCCTGACCTCCGTCAAGAGTTGCTACAGGCATCAGGTTAAACAAGCCTATTGTCAGATTTATTGCAAAAAAATCAAAGAGAATTTTTGATTTTGCAAACAGATTTATCAAAAAGACAAGCAAGGCTACAAGAAAATTTACGGTAACGCCTGCAAGTGTGATTATCAGATCGTGTTTTTTATTTCTTGTTGATCGTTTACAGTCGCAGATTTCTATACCGAACATACAAAGCTTGATTTTTTCTGGCGGTGATTTCAGCATAAGCATAGCCGTTATGTGTCCTGCTTCGTGAATAAGTGACGATAAAAAGCAGAGGATTATTCCGCCGTTTTTATCAAAGAGCAAAACACACGTCATAACAGCAATTACTGCGTAGGAAAATGAAAGCGTTGTATTAAACAGCTTAATTTTCATCATCTGTTGCAAAAATTACACCGATATTATTTATATCAAAGTCGGAAAAGACAGTTGTTGATATAAGAGAATTGTTAAGGCTTTCGCCGTACCACCTTGAAATCTCGCTGTAAAAATCACTGCCTGTCTGCTTAAGAATGTAAAAAGCAGAAAAAATCAAGATACATAAAATAAGCTGTATAATAATTACAAGCTGTTTAGGTGATTTTTCTTTCTTTGCTTTTATTTCGCCCTTTATAGCCTCTTCGTTATGTAACTGCTCCTCTTGCGATTCTTCGCAATACGGCTGTGCATACGTCTGACTGCTTACTGTCTGCCAGTTTTCATCATATTCTATTTTATCAAATCGAACTTCTTTTTCATTCATACGTTTCACCTCAAAAATATATATGAAGCGTATGAGCAAAAGTTGACAACCTGTAAAGCGATATTTTAAAGAGCTTTAAGCTCAGTTTTATACATTCTGATAAAAAAGAATATTCCAAGCGATAGCGAAACAAGCTCTGCAATTAAAAAAGAATACCATATATATTCAAGTCCGACAAACGACATAACATACGCTACAGGAAGAATAACAACAATCTGTCGCATAACAGACATTATAAGGCTTTTTACACCCTTGCCGAGTGCCTGAAAGAACGTTGAAAGCATTATTCCTGCCGCCGCAAAAACGAAGTGAAGGCTGATTATTCTTAGTGCAATTACGCCTATATCGAGCATATTCTGCGTTGCGTTGAACATAAGCAGCAGCCACTGCGGACAAAGCCATAACAAAAGTGTGCCTAAAGCCATAATAATTGCGGCAATCATAATACCGTATTTAAGCGCAGACAGAAGCCTTGACTTTTTTCTTGCTCCGTAGTTAAAACCCATAATAGGCATTACGCCGTGAGTCAAGCCGAAAACAGGCATAAAGATAAAGTTCTGCAGTTTAAAGTAAATTCCGAAAACATTGACAGCGTCACTTGAAAAGCCGATAAGGATAGAGTTTAAAGCAACTATCAGAACCGATGAAATCGACTGCATTATTATAGACGGAAGGCCTACTGCATAAATGCTTTTTATCATACTAAGGCTTGGTCTAAAGCCTTTAAAGGTTACCTTGATTTTATTCTTTCTGACAATCAGGACTGTAATTGCAAAGAGCATAGCGACAATCTGACCCGAAACCGTTGCAACAGCGGCACCGGCTGCTCCCATCTGCGGAAAGGGTCCTATTCCGAAAATCAGAAGCGGATCGAAAATTATATTCACAACAGCTCCCGACAGCTGTATAAGCATCGGGAAAATCATATCGCCTGTTGCCTGAAGTGCCTTTTCAATGGTAATCTCAACAAAAGCACCAAAGCAAAAGATTAAACAGATGCTTGTGTACTGCACTCCGTATTCAATAATTACAGGGTCGCTTGTGTAAGCGGTGAAAAACGGCCTTGTTGCAAATATGCCGATAACCAAAAATACAAGTGAGCTTAGTACCGAAAGCAATATGCCGTGAACGGCGGCACAGCTTGCTTCACTCGTTTTACCCTCGCCTAATTTTCTTGACATCAGCGAGTTCATTCCTATGCTTGAACCGACAGCAACCGCAACTAAAAGCATCTGAAGCGGTAGTGCTATTGAAACGGCTGTCAATGCTCTTTGGTCAAACTGTGCGACAAAGATACTGTCAACAACATTGTAAAGTGCCTGAATAATCATAGAAAACATTGACGGCAGCGACATTGAAATTATCAGCTTAAGCATAGGAGCGTAACCCATTTTATTTTCCGTAATTGCATTACTCAAAGCGTATTCCCCTTTCCTATACATCCTTTAGCCTTGCAAAAATATGGGCGGAACAAGTCCGCCCATATTATTGGCAAATTGCTTTTATATTTTACTTGTTCTGAATAAATTCGTCAATAGATTTTGAAGCCTGTCTGCCGGCACCCATAGCAAGAATTACAGTAGCGGCGCCTGTTACAGCGTCACCGCCTGCATAAACACCCTCACGAGTTGTCTGCATTGTTGACTCATCTACAACAAGGCAGCCCTTCTTGTTAGCTTCAATACCCGGTGTAGTTGTTCTGATAAGCGGGTTCGGTGAGTTACCGATTGCGATAATTACGCAGTCAACGTCAAGTGTGAAGTTAGAGCCTTCCTTAGTAATCGGTCTGCGTCTTCCTGATGCGTCAGGCTCGCCAAGCTCCATCTCTACACATTCAATCTTAGAAACCTTGCCCTCGTCATCGCCGATAATCTTGACAGGGTTGTTGAGAAGTCTGAAGTCGATGCCCTCTTCCTTAGCGTGGTGGATTTCTTCTTTTCTTGCAGGCATTTCTTCCTCTGAGCGTCTGTAGATGATATAAACGTTCTCTGCGCCTAAACGCTTAGCACTTCTTGCAGCGTCCATAGCTACGTTACCGCCACCGATAACAGCTACGTTCTTTGGCTTTACTATGCAGGTATCGTACTCGTCAAGATAAGCCTTTAAAAGGTTAATTCTTGTTAAGAACTCGTTTGCCGAATATACGCCGATAAGGCCCTCGCCCTCAAGTCCCATAAAGTTAGGAAGACCTGCGCCTGTGCCTACAAATACAGCCTCGTAACCCATTTCAAAAAGCTCGTCAATTGACAGAACCTTGCCGATTACCATATTTGTCTGAATGTCAACGCCAAGAGCCTTGAGTCCTTCGATTTCTTTCTGAACTATTGCCTTTGGCAGACGGAACTCAGGGATACCGTACATCAAAACGCCACCGGCTGTGTGGAATGCTTCGTAAATTGTAACCTCATAGCCCTTCTTTGCAAGGTCGCCGGCACAGGTTAAGCCTGAAGGACCAGCGCCTACTACTGCTACCTTGTGACCGTTAGACTCAGGCTTATTTGCAACAGCCTTAACGTTGTTCATATGATAGTCAGCTACAAATCTTTCAAGTCTGCCGATACCAACGCTCTCGCCCTTGATACCTCTTACACATTTGCTCTCGCACTGTGTTTCCTGAGGACATACACGACCGCATACAGCAGGAAGAGCATTTGCAGTTGTAAGCACCTGATAAGCTGCTTCAAATTCGCCCTTTGCAACGTGTGAAATAAAGTCAGGGATTGGAACGTTTACGGGACAACCGTTTACACAAGGTCTTGTCTTGCAGTTAAGGCAACGCTGTGCCTCAAAGATAGCCATTTCTTCTGTATATCCGAGTGATACCTCTTTGAAGTTTTTATTTCTTACATTAGGGTCCTGCTCGGGCATTGCTGTTTTTTTCATTTCCATATTAGGCATTTTCGGCACCTCTTAACAATCTGCAGTCATGCTTTTCTGCTGATTCTCTTTCAAGTTTTTTGTATGTAGAAAGACGCTTCATAGCTTCGTCAAAATCAACCTCGTGACCGTCAAAGTCAGGACCGTCAACACAGGCAAATTTTGTTTTTCCGCCTACAGTCAGTCGGCAGCCGCCGCACATTCCTGTACCGTCAATCATAATCGGGTTCATACTAACGATAGTTTTGATACCGTATTCCTTTGTCAGATTGCTTACAGCTCTCATCATCGGGATAGGACCTATTGCAATAACGAGGTCATAGCCTGCGCCGTTTTTGATATTCTGTTCAAGAGCGTTTGTAACAAAGCCCTTGTTGCCGTTTGAGCCGTCATCTGTCATAACGATGAGGTTGTCGCTTGCCTCTCTCATCTCGTCCTCAAGGATAATGAGGTCTGTGCTTC
>CAMFTQ010000018.1 GCA_945988865.1 uncultured Anaeromassilibacillus sp. | reverse complement strand
AGGAAATTACATATACAGTGTTTACCTCAAGGAATTTCAAGAGAACCTAAGTGTAACTGTTGAGCTTAATGACAAACGCTTTGAATATTCAATGTATGGTCACAAAACGCTTTCAAAGACAAGCGACAATGTTGTAAGCATCAAGGTAACTGACCCAAACGGCGAGTACAGTGACGAAAAATACACGCTTAATATTTTCTTTGATACAATAGGACTGACATATCTTGATGTTGAAAACGGTATATTTTCTCCGCAGTTTGATAAGTTCTACACCACCTACTATGCGATACTTCAAAACAATATTGACACCTTTGAAGCGGCAAAAGTCAACTGGAAAACCGCAAACAAGGACGCTGTTGTTGAGGTTGAATGTATTAGTGAGCTTAATGATGACGGCACTCTTCCCGAGGGAAAACGCACAGATTACAATCTCAAGGTATGTGAAGCTGACGGAACAATCAAAAATTACAAGCTCAGATTATACAGAAAATCATCAACGGTATCGGCTATTGATGAAAAAGCGTTGCTTGCAAGCATAAAAATCAACGGCGGTTCAGTTGAAATGCCTGTATTCAAACAAAAACAGTCATTTTACGATGTTATTGTACCTGCGTCTATAGATAAGCTCGATATTCAGGCGTATCCTGCTGACAGAAGTAACGTGGCACAGGTTATCGGAAACACGGCTATGAGGACTGACGAGCCTGTTTATATAACAATAGTTGTAACGTCTGAAAAATACGACGCAAGCAGCTATTATACACTGAGATGTCAATATCAATCCGCAATGTTCACGAAAAAGCATACTGATTTAGAGCTGATTGCATATACGTTTTTCGCTCTGTTTTCAGGCATTATTATCGGCTTAGCTGCAGCTTTGCTCATTAGAAGCGCAAAGCGCAGAAAACAGAAGAATATTAAAAATTACAAATACATTAAAAAGGAAGGTGCGACTATTGAGCTTGCTGAATATACAACAGAACCGTAATCAGAAAAATTCAATAAGATTAATTCTGCTGTTTTCAGTAGTTTTCAATTTGCTTTCTTTCCTTTTAGTTATAGCAATTTATCCGCCTTCGTGGTACACAAACGATGACTATCGTATGATGACGATTGCGTCAGGAGCTTATACGGGAACACCGAGCGCAGATATAGTATTTATGCGTTATCCAATCGGGTTTATGCTTTCAGGCTTATACAGCATTACTGCACAGATTCCGTGGTACGGACTTTTTACAATGATATGTATGTTTGTGCCGAGCTGCATTTTCTGCTATTACATTGTTAAAAAGGCATATTTAAAAAATTATACGATTTTGGGCGTGTGCTTATATGTGCTGGCATTTTTGTTTTTGATCAGGAAATATATCTGTATGCCACAGTTCACATTGACCTCGGCGTTTATGGGAGCAGGTGCAATTACTTTACTTTATGAAATGCCTGCGCAAAAAAACAAAGTTCACATTATATTCGCATCAATCTGCGCTGTACTTTCCTTTTCAATACGCTCCAAGGCGTTCTATCTGCTGTTGCCTGTTATAGCTCTGATTATTGTTGTAAGGATATTTAGCGAAAAAGGAACAAAAATATGGAAGTCCTTTGCTTCGGTTTGTCTTGCAACGCTGGTGCTTTGTGGCTGTGTGTTTGCTGTTGATTACCTTGTGTGGAACCAAAGCGAGGAATATCAGGATTTTAAAAGCTTCAATATTGCTCGTTCAAGTGTTTATGACTACGGCAGTATTCCGCCATATTACGATAATATGCCCTTCTATGTGGAAAACGGTATCAGCGAGGTTGCCTTTCGCACTCTTGCGTCAAGGTATCTTGATTTAGACGATTCTGTAGATACCGAAACGCTTGAGTCTATAGGCGATTACATACAGCAGCTTCGCACAGAGTCGGGAAGCATTTTTGAAAGAATAAAATCAGCTTTTGAGGAAACGATTGAATATTGGCTTGACAGTAATGACGAGGTAATGAAATACTCTGTGATGTTCGTGTTTATCCTGCTGGCTGTCGTGCTGATATTATCCGTAAAAAATAAAAAGCTCAATATAATATTCCCCGCAACTGTTGCAGGGATTGTGCTTGAATCCGTCTATCTTGCCTTTTGCGGTAGGCTGATTATCAGAATTGTAGATATGCTGTTGCTCTCAGCCGGTGTTTTGGGTTGCCTTATAACGGTTGATATGCTCAGAGTGCGTAAAAAATCTATCAGAGAATATTGCTCTGAATTATGGCTTAAAAAGAAAAGGCTTGTTTCGGTTGTTCTGATTCTGCTTTCGGTAGTAACTGTAGTTTATTCTGGTATTATCTGTCTGAACACAGCTCTAAAGGATAAATATCAATCTGTGACAGTAACATATAATTACCGAATTGACACGCTCAGAAATTACGCAAGGCTTCACCCCGAATCGTTTTTCTTTTACGATTCCAATGATTTTATCGCAAGTACCGGATATGTTTTCCAGACCTACAGCGAAGCAGAGGTGCTTAATTACGATTCTCTCGGCTCGTGGAACTGCACATCACCGACATATTATCAGAGGAACGCCCGATTTGGATTTACCTCGTCAGCTGACGGTTTGACAAGCGATGATTGCGATGTGTATTTTGCGACCTTAAGTCCGTTAAGAGTCGGTATGACAAAAACACTCAAGGATAGGTATAATAAAAAGCTCACCCTTGTGGACTCGGTTGAGTCGGAAGAATATATTTTGCATATTTATATGGTGGTTGATGATGACTAAAATTTCTGTTGTTATTCCGTGCTTTTATTCCGAAAATACCATAACAGATGTGGTTGAGGAAACAATCAGGGAATTTGAAAAAATGAATAATTACGCTTATGAATTTATCCTCGTCAATGACGGCTCGGATGACTCAACATTCGACAGAATTTACGCACTTGCCGAAAAATATCCGTTTATTACGGGTGTTGACCTTGCGAAAAACTGCGGTCAGCACAATGCCATTATTGCAGGAATGAAGCTTGCAACGGGAGAATATATCCTCGGAATGGACGATGATTTTCAGACTCATCCCTCACAAATTAGCAAGCTTATAAATAAGCTTGAAGAGGGCTACGATATAGTTTACGGTAGGTTTTCTCACAGACATCACAGCCTTTTAAGAAACCTTGAAAGCAAATTAAGTGAACTGACATTTCGGTTTCTTGTTGACAATCCGAAGGATATAAAAGCCTGCCCTATGTATATAATAAGACGGTTTGTAAAGGATGAAATCATAAAAAGCCACAGCTCATATACAAATCTGAGAGGGCTGTTTATGAGAACTGCCTCACGTGTTGCCAATGCCGAGATTGAGCATTTTGAGCGCAAAAGCGGAAAATCCGGTTACACCTTTAAAAAGCTTATGCGTTTGTGGTCGTCATATCTCAACTATTCCGAAAAACCCATAAAGCTTATAAGAAAACTCGGATTATTAGTGTTTTTTGCAGGACTGATATATTTAGTAGCTTCGCTAACCGTGCTGAATTCTACGGTGAATATTATTTCTTCCGAAATTGCGGTGTTTGCAGGCATCATAATTTTTATTCTGGGACTGCTCGGCGAATATCTTGTAAGGCTTTTTATGGTGGCGACAAACGAGCCTCAGTATGTTATAAGAAGTGTTATACAGGTGAGTGACAATGAGTAAAAAAATACTTATTTTAGGCGCAGGCAACGCACAGCTTGACCTCATAAATTATTGCAATTCAATAGGACTTGAAACCTACGGCTGCAGCTATACCGACACCGACAAGGGAATTGTTTTGCTTGATCATTTTGCTAAGATTGATATTACCGATGCCAATGCGATAAAGGATTATTTTCTGAACAATCAGATTGATTACATATATTCTGTCGGAAGCGATATAGCAGTTCCTACAATATGCACAGTAGCTGAGGAAACAGGAAAATTCAGCTTTGTTTCGTCAAAAACGGCAGAAATTTGCTGCAACAAGCACCTTATGCGCAAGGCTCTGGGTGACGTTGGGTACAATCTCCCTTACACTGTATGCTCGTCATATGAGGATGTCGAAACGGTTGACTTTTATCCGGCTATCCTAAAGCCTGTCGATTCTCAGGGACAGCGTGGAGTTTATCTTGCCCGTAATAAAGATGAAATCAGAAAATATTTTGAAAAATCAATTTCATTTTCCAAAAGCGGAAAGGTCATAATAGAAAAATTTGTTTCAGGTGATGAGGTTTCCGTTAATGCGTATGTAAAAAACGGGGAAGTAGTTTTCAGTATTATTTCTGACAGAGAATCCTTTGACAGTTTTCCGGGTGGAATTATCAAGGCTCATCATCTGCCGTCGGTGTATGAAAACACTGCAACCGCCGAAAAAATCAACGAGCTTGTAAAAGAAACTGTAATAAGTCTTAAAATAAATAACGGTCCTGTTTATTTTCAGATTAAGGTTTGCGACGGTAATCCGTATCTGATAGAGGTAACTCCACGTCTTGACGGATGTCATATGTGGAGGCTTATTGAGCGGTATTGCGGTGTAAATCTATTTACCCTTACGATGAAGCATTTTTTTGGCGAGGATATTGAAATCGGAGAATACAAAAAAAGCAGATATCCTATGCATCTGGAATTCTTTTGCGAACCTCCCGAAACGATTTTCAACAAAAATAAGTACAGCGACTATTTTGCCGATTACAGCGTTATGTATTACGAAACTGGCGATACAGTCAGAAAGCTCAACGGATATATGGAAAAGTGCGGTTATAGAATATATAAATCGCCTCATACAATCGGCGTCATAGGCGGAAGCGGATTTGTGGGGAGAAGCTTTGAGGAGCAGTACGGTAAATGTTTATCAGTTAAGAATATTTCAAGAAGCAACGGTTCTGTTACCGAGTATTCAGAAAAACAGCTTGAAAAAGCACTCTTGGGCTGTGACAGCGTTGTTATTCTGGCAGGAAAAAAGGTCAGACAGGATGAAAAGCAGTCGCTTTCGCTGTATTCCGATAATATCGCTGTTGTTGAAAACACCCTCAAAGCGTGTTGCAGGCTTGGAATAACTAATATTGTGTTCACCTCAAGCAGATGTGTATATTCAAACGAGCAGAGTGTGCCGATTACAGAAAACGGAATTATCAACCCGATAAATTATTACGGAATTTCAAAAGCAACGGCTGAACTGCTTTGCACATACTATAATAAGAATATGGGATTTAAGATAAAAATCCTTCGTCTTGCCCAGATAATCGGCAACGACAAAAACGGAAATATTACAGACAGATTTATAAACAATGCGCTTTTGAACAAACCACTGACCGTATATGGTAAAGCCGAGGGCAGACGTGATTATATTTACATAAAAGATGTCTGCAAAGCGATTTACCGTTCACTTGAAAGCTACGGTAAAAGCGGAATTTATAATATCGGTTCGGGCAAAGGAACAAGCTCAATAGAGCTTGCAAAGGCAGTTATTCAAGGGCTTGAATCAAAATCGGAAATTATTATGCTTGCAGATAAACCGGAAGACACTTCGATAACCTGTCTTGACGTATCAAAAGCGAAGGAGGAGCTAGGCTTTTCCTGCGAATTTTGTCTGAAAGAGGCATTTAAGGATTTATTAAAAATGGTGTGATATAATGGAGATACCCTTTAACATACCGGCAGTTGTGGGAAACGAACTAAATTACATAAGCGACGCAATCAACCGCAGAAAGCTGTGCGGCGATAATTTTTACACAAAAGCGTGTGGCGAGTTCATTGAAAACAGGTTCAAAGCGCAAAAGGCACTGCTTACAACATCTTGTACTCACGCTCTTGAGCTTTCGGCGATTCTTTGTGACATCAAGCCCGGCGACGAGGTTATAATGCCGTCATATACCTTTTCGTCAAGTGCAAACGCATTTGTTCTCAGAGGAGCAAAAATCGTGTTTGTTGACATACGCCCCGACACTCAGAATATTGACGAAAAGCTCATAGAACAGGCAATCACGAAGAAAACAAAGGCGATTGTTCCTGTTCATTATGCAGGCGTTGCCTGTGAAATGGATATGATTAGTGAAATTGCAAAGCAATACAATCTGTATGTGATTGAGGATGCGGCTCAGGCAGTAAACGCCTATTACAAAGGACAGTCATTGGGTACTATAGGCGACTTCGGCTGTTACAGCTTTCACGAAACAAAGAACTATACAATGGGAGAAGGCGGAGCTTTGCTTATTCGTTCTCCAAAAAACAATATCCGCTCGGAAATTGTGCGTGAAAAGGGTACTAACAGAGCGCAATTTCTGCTCGGAATGGTTGATAAATACACATGGGTGAGTATCGGCTCATCATATCTCCCCGGTGAACTCAATGCGGCGTATCTGTATGCGCAGCTACAGAATACTGATGAAATTAACAATAAGCGTTTGAATATATGGAGCCGTTACTATTCAGCCTTAAAGGCTTTGGAAAATGCAGAAAAGCTCTGTTTGCCGTTTGTGCCTGAAGGCTGTCAGCATAATGCGCATATGTTTTACATTAAAACACGTGATATTGAGGAGAGAACGAGGCTTACCGATTTTCTGCACAAGAGGGGAATTACGGCGCCGTTTCATTACACTCCTCTTCATTCTTCTTTGCAAGGCAGTAAATGCGGAAGATTCTGCGGAGAGGATAATTACACAACCGATACATCAGACAGGCTTATAAGATTGCCGTTGTATCTGGATTTGACGTATGAACAGATTGATTATGTGTGCGAACAGATTTATGCTTTTTATAAGGACAGGTAGCAATGAGAAATACAATAAACAAGCCGAAGTTTAAACAGACGGTTTTACTTCATATTAGTATTCTGATTTTTTCGGCTACAGGTATTTTTTCAAAAATGGCAGCTGAAAACATCAACCGAAACGGAATTTTTGACTTGCAGACATTTATTCTTGCAGGATTGATGCTTGTCAACTGCGGGATATATGCTCTTTTCTGGCAGCAGAACCTCAAGCATTTTGAGGTGAATGTGGCTTATGCTCATAGAGCAGTTTATAATGTGTGGAGTTTGTTGTGGGCGTTTCTGATATTTTCCGAAGCGATTACAGTCGGCAACATAATCGGCACTATATTGATTATTTCGGGAATACTGGTGATTCAAAGTGAATAATTATTTGTTTTATGCTCTGATGCTTGTCAGTGCATTCACCACAGCAATTTCACAGATAATGCTGAAGGTCAGCGCAAACAAAAAGCACAGACATTTTATTTTTGAATATCTTAACCCGAATGTGATTTTGTCATATGCAGGTTATGTGGCTGTGCTTGTAATAAACGTGATTATCTATACAAAAATTGACTATAGATTCGGAGTAGTTATAAATTCGCTTTCAACAGTGCTGATAATGGTGCTTTCAAAGCTTATTCTTAAAGAAACCTTAACAAATAAGAAGCTTATCGGCAACGCACTGATAATTCTGGGAATTGCCTGTTTTTCTTTATTTTAGCGCAACCGTCATACCAAATCCCGTCTTGTCTGAAATATTAACTTATGCGAAAATATAGAGGATTCTGAATTTGCAGAAATGATTTATTATTATCTGATAGAACAAGGCGTAGATAAATATTATGATGTAGCTTTAGGTGAATTCACAAGAATGATGACAAGAGCTTGTGAGCAGGCACTTGACGTTATATATTGATTAGTACCCGACAGCATAGGCTGCCGGGTACTAAGTTGTCTGACGGTTACAAAAAAAGCCATATTTACTTGCTCGCACTTAAACCTTGTTCAACATTACTACGCACGAGATGTGGCACGGGTGAGCTTCACGACACATTCTGTGTGAGATGTATGCGGGAACATATCCACAGGCTGGATTTTTTGCACCCTGTACTCACTATTTTTGACAAGATAATCAAGGTCACGTGCGAGCGTTTCGGGGTTGCACGAGATGTATATAACCGTTTTCGGCGACATCTTTATAAGCGAGCTAAGGAATTTTTCGCTGCTGCCGGCTCTGGGCGGATCCATAAAAACTACGTCGGGCTTTTCGCTGTCGTTTGCAGCGTCGCACATAAAATCGCCTGCGTCACAGCAGAAAAAGCGGATATTTCTAAGTTCGTTAAGACGAGCGTTCACCCTTGCGTCGTTCACAGCGTCGGGGTTCAGCTCTGCGCCGATTACTCTGCCTGCACCTTTCTTTGCGGCGACAATGCCTATTGTGCCTATTCCGCAGTAGGCGTCTAGCACCGTTTCGCTTCCTTTAAGCTGTGCAAGCTCAATCGCCTTGTTATACAGCACCTGCGTCTGAACAGGGTTTATCTGGTAAAAGCTTTTTGCGGAAATTCTGAATTTACAGCCACACAGAATATCCTCAATATATCCCTTGCCGTAAAGCACCTTCTGATTTTTGCCGAGTACAAGGTTTGTCGGATAAGGGTTTATGTTGTGAATTACAGTCGTTATCTGCGGAAATTGCTTTACAAGCGCTTTTACAAAATTGTTTTTTGACGGAAAAACAGGCGTTCCCGTAACAAGCACAACCATAACCTGATTTGTCGCAAAGCCACGCTTTACAAGCACGTGACGTAAAAATCCCTTGCCTGTATCCTCGTTGTAGGTCGTCAGCTTGAACGATCTGAGCATTTTTCTGATTGCTACAATTATCTCGTCTGCCGTTTTGTCCTCTGTCTGACAGCTGTCAATGCCAACCACGTGGTGCGTTCCCGATTGGTACACTCCGGATATTATCTTGCCCTGACGGTTGGTGTAAAAAGCCGCCTGAACCTTGTTTCGGTAGTGATAGGGGAGAGCCATTCCGATAATCGGCTCAACGGTGCAAAACCTTCTTAACAGCCTGTTTACCTTGTTCTGCTTAAATACAAGCTGTTGCTCATATGTCATATTCTGTAGCTGACAGCCGCCGCACTTTTTATATACGGGACAGCTGACGTTATTTAATTTATCATAATTGTTCATAAAAACCTCTGTTAGCGGATATTGATATAAATTATTTTATCATCAATTTGTGCAAATATCAACAAAATACATAATAAATCTACAATATTTATTAAAGATTATTGACAATTTATGTAAAAAGTGACAAAATAAATGTGTTATATTATAGTATGTTGTGTAATATAACGTATGTAAATTAAGGGGGTAAAAATATGTATTGTCCAAAATGTAATCGTGAAAATCAAGAAGGAGCGTTATTCTGCGAAAATTGCGGAACAAGATTTGACAGCGTTGCCGATAATAACAGCTTCAATCAAAACGTAGGTGAGAGCAATAACCAGAACCAAACTTATGAACAGCCTAATTACGTCCAGCAACCTAATTATGTTCAACAG
>CAMFTQ010000017.1 GCA_945988865.1 uncultured Anaeromassilibacillus sp. | reverse complement strand
AGCATGTATGAACTGTCCGCAAAAAATGACCGACTGACCTTGAACAGCGTTCGGGCAGAATTATCCGACAGGGTAACGAAAATGCCGAAGTAAATATTTATAGATATGTTACGGAACAAACCTTTGACGCATATTTATATCAGCTTGTCGAGGGCAAACAAAAATTCGCTTCGCAGATTATGACGAGCAAGTCGCCTGTACGCTCCTGTGAGGATATTGATGAAACCGCCTTGTCCTATGCTGAAATCAAAATGCTTGCGACAGGCAATCCGTATATCAAAGAGAAAATGGATTTGGACATTCAGGTTCAGAAATTACGCCTGTTAAAGTCTAACTTCCTCTCTGAAAAATACGCTCTTGAGGATAAGATAATAAAATTCTATCCGCAGGAAATCGCAAGGCTTAGGCAACGAATAACAGCTCTTGAAAATGATATTATCATTGTAAGCAATAACACTCCGCAAGAGAAAGACGCTTTCTCACCTATGACTATAGAAGGCATAGATTACACCAAAAAAGCTGTCGCCGGACAAATGCTGTTAACAGCCTGCAAGGAACACGCATTTGAAGAACCTACACAAATTGGTAGTTATCGTGGCTTCAGAATGGAGGTGTCATACAGCATTTTAACAAGTGAGTACCGTTTAGACTTTTGCGGAAACCTCAGACATCAGGTAACCCTCGGCACTGATATATTCGGTAATATTACACGAATTGATAATGAGCTGGCAAAAATTCCTGCAAAACTGGAGGCAGCTAAACACGTACTCACAGAAACCCTTGAGCAATACGATTATGCAAAGGAGCAGGTTAAAAAACCGTTTGCCTCAGAAGATGATTTACAAAAAAAGACTAATCGGCTTAATGAGCTTAATGCTTTTTTGAATATTGAAAAGGCTGCTTCCAAAGTCAATTCTTCTTCTGATGGTATCGAATATAAGTTTAAAAAATGCAGTGAAGCCGAAAAAGACATACTTATTGATAACGGATTTTCTGACTATAGGTATTCCGATTCTGACAACAAATATATATTCAGATACCCGGCAGAACAAGAAATGAAAATGAATGCCGCCCTGAACATCAGACAGAACAACATAAAAATTTAAGAGGTGACAAAATTTGAAACAAATAAATAGGAGAATCACAATACTTGATACAGAGGTTGAAATACTCGTACCAGACACAATTCCGTTCCCAAGTGAAAAGGAACTGAATGAAATAATAGCCGACAGAAAGAAAAAATATAACGTTCCAATCAAAAAAATTACATTATCATTTGATGAAGAATTTGTTGACGCAGAATGTATATTTGAACCTGTGCCTTTTGAACGTATCCGCAGAATTACCGGATACTTAGTCGGTGATGTTGAGCGATTTAATAACGCAAAACGTGCAGAAGTGGCAGACAGAGTATCTCACACGTTATCTACAACGGATAAAATGCGTATGCGTGATACCGATGCAGACGGAAGAAATGACTATATTGATACTGACGGTTACACTAAGCCTATGGATAATTACTGCAAACTGTCTGCTGCTGATTATGAGAAGATACAGGAACGAAACAAAAGCCTTGTTGCAAATTGCAGAAGGACGGCTGACGGCGATTATATACTACAGTGCAGCCAAGCTGTAAAGCAGGAGATTGACAATATACTAAAGCCTGTTTTAAGACATACTGTTAAAAAATAATTGCGAGGACAATTTGTCCCCGAAAGCAAAAATCACGAAAGAAATGAGGAAAAATGAAGATTACGATTTATCAGATTAACTCGGACAGAGATGAAAATCATATGAAGTTTATGGCACACAACAAGCTGGAAAAGTTTCAGGGAAGCTCCGAGGTTGACAGCAAAATCTATGATAAGATTTATGAGAAAGAGGTTCGCTGCAACAGTCTTGAGGAAGTTTATCAAATGTTTAATCTGAACCGACCGCAGGACTTCAAAGGTCATTCTCTCTCTGTTTCCGATGTGGTTGAGGTAAGCGGTAACGAAAAAATAGAAGACGGATTTTACTTCTGTGACAGCATCGGTTTCAAAAAGGTTTCATTTAATCCCTTTGCTTATGACGGCAGTATGTCAATCGAAGATTTCAGAAAAATGCAGAGTTCTTCTTTAGATGAGCCTGCCGCCGATGGCATTGAGTACAGATTTAGAAAATGCAGTGAAGCCGAAAAAGATATACTTATTGATAACGGATTTTTCGACTACAGGTATTCCGATTCTGACAACAAATACATATTCAGATTCCCGGCAGAGCAGGAAGTGAAAGTAAATGCCTCACTTAGTTCTCTTTTAAGACATACTGTTAAAAAATAATTGTGAGGACAATTTGTCCCCAAAAATCTTTCTCGTAATACCAAAAAGCAATAGAAAGGATAATGACAATGATTACAAACATAACAGTAACACCACTTAATAACTGCAAAAACAGTATCAGAGCATTAGCAACCGTCACTGTGGATAGCGCACTTACTATTTACGGTATTGCTATTAAGGAAAATCAGGCGAAGGGCAGCCTTTTTGTTGTAATGCCGCAAAAGAGAACGACAGACGGACAGTTCATAGATGTTGTGCATCCCATAATCTCCGGTGTAAGAGAAGAGCTTAATCAGCGTATCATTGGGATGTATACATCAGGCAATTTAAAATATTCAAGCGACGCAGAACAACCCGAACAAAGAATAAAAGCTCAATACTGTGATAAATATCAAACTCCAATGCACAACAGCTTAGCACGTGTCGATTTAGTAGTCGGTGATTTTGTTGTGCATAATGCAAAAATTGTTGCAGGAAAAAATGACAGCGTTTTTCTTTCGCTTCCGTCTTACAAGGACAAAAACGGTGAATTTCACTCGATTGTTGCTCCGAGTAATCCTGATGTGTATAAAATTATGAACCGTGAGGCTATCCTCGACTTCAACAGGGAATATAATTTCCGCCGTGTAACAGCTGATGAGGTATCCGTCCTTAAGCAAGCAAAAATCCCTTGTCTGCCAATCAACGCTTCAGACGGCAATATGCTGATAAAATATCAGGCAGAAAACGCTACTGCTATCAACGATGCATTAAATGCACTCAGAAACAATATAGTGGCAAATAAAATATAAGTTATCAGGGCGGAGGACTGATGTTTTCCGCCCTTTTAATTAAGGAGGTAATGTAAAGTTGATACCAAATCAAAATATACTGCGGTTGCATCGAAGCAGAAAGCCTCTGATAATTACCCTTGTAGTTTTATTTATCCTGCTGTTAGGCGTTATGTCGTATGGTATATACTGCACACTCAACTACAAGTATGTAAACAGCATAGATAATATGACATTTGAAAATTACCTGATTGCAATTACTACAATGTTTTCCTTCGATTTTAAGCTTAAGCTCAATGCGGCGGTAGTAAAAGAAATTCTATCAGTTAATTTTTCTCTCTGGTGGGTTTACCTGTCTGTTGCGGCAATTATGTTCATATATGTAACTTCTCGCACACGCAATGATTTCAAAGGGATGGAGCACGGTTCGGCACGTTGGGCAGATGAATATGTAATACGGGAATTCAAAAATCCCGAAAACTCTATCCCTGTTGCAAAGGATTTTTATATACCGATTGACGGCAGTAAAACGGCAAACCTAAATGAAATAGTAATAGGCGGTTCGGGAGCAGGTAAGACCTACCGCAAAATAAAACCTGATATTTTACAGCTCAACGGAAGCTATGTAGTAACTGATCCAAAAGGAGAGCTATACCGTGACTGTGCGAAAATGCTAAAAAATCACGGATATAAGGTTCGTGTACTCAACCTTATCAACTTAAATTACAGTAATTCATACAATCCTTTTGTTTACATTACAAGCGAGCAGGATATTGTTAATGTATCAAATCTTTTTATGAAAAACACATCAGGCGAAGGAGAAAAAGAGGATTTTTGGAGCAGCTCTGCCGGAGAGGTTTTAACAATGCTTATGACATATCTGTTCAAGGATAAAGATGAAATTAAAACGTTCGGTCGTGTTGTCAGGCTTGTTAACTCCGTGCGTTATGCCAACAATGAGATTGATATGTCCTGTGAGCTTGCGAGGATGCTCAATAAACACTCATCAAAACACCCTAATGATGTTTGTACTGTTACTTGGAACGGCTTGCAAGGCTTGCCACAGGAAACGCTTGCAAGTATTCTCAAGGTCTTATCAACACGTCTTGCTTTATGGTCAACAACGGACCTTGACGCTATCACCTCTACCGATGAAATGGATTTTGACAATATCGGTAAAGAGAGAACAGCAATATTTCTGATTATCCCGGCTGCACGTAACACTTACAAGGTTGTCTGCAACATTTTCTATTCCCAGCTTTTTGAACGTCTGATGCGTGTTGCCGAAAAAGACTGCAACGGTTATCTGCCACAGCTTGTAAATTGCGAGCTTGACGAGTTTGCCAACATTGGCGAAATCCCTGCATTTAACGAAACACTTTCTGTTGTCAGAAGCTACAATATAAGAATTTGTATTGTATTGCAGGGTTTGGCACAGCTCAAGGCGATTTACGAAAAAACGTATGAAGCTATTATCGGTAACTGCGATATATTTACAGTGTTAGGCTGTAAGGACAACGACACTCTGAAATACATCTCTGAAAAGCTTGACAAAATAACAGTACGTGGCGACAGTCGCTCGTTCAATAGAGGCAGTATGAACGGTACAGGAGGTCAGGACACCGAAGCCTATATCGAGCGACCTCTTCTTTTTCCTGCCGAGATTAAAAGAGCAATCAAGCCTAACAGCAGAAACCGTCAGTATGGAGGTGCTTGCATAGTTTTTGTCGGATATGAAGATCCGTTCTACCTGAATAAGTTTGATACTCCCAATCACCCACTTTTTGAGGAATGCGGCTCGAAGTATCCAAAATATTTGCAAAACAACACCTATATTGAAAACGAATATGCTTCAGTTTGGGAAGAACGACTTATTCACTACGCAAAGATTTACGAAGGCTATACGCTGAGAGAAAACGAAAGCAAGGAGGAATACGCAATGCAAGCTCAGCTTGAATCTGAAAACAATCAAAATGCTCTTGCTGAGGAGTTTAAAAGGCTTCAGCCGATACATCTACCGCATATCAGTGAACCGACAGAAGAAGAATATGCAGTTTATACCGATGTAGTCGATAATCAATATTATCAGCCTGTGGCTGACTTCTACGATGATGAATATGACGACGAGGACGAAGATTACTTTGACGATATTGCACCGATAGTTGCAGAAATAAATGAAGGAGTTGGAGTTCAATGAACAGTATAGAAGAAACATCGCAACAGCTTAATCCCGGCTCACATCTGCTTAGCACCATACAAAAAATAAACAGTGTTCAAATGCTTTTAGGCAGTTTTCAAAAAAATTTCAGGACTGAAAATAAAAGCGCTGTCATCTCAGATAACGAAACAACTGATGTGACAAAAATAAATTTCACCGGTCAGCACACCGATATAGCATATGTAAGTATGGATAATCTGACTGTTGATAAGATTAAAAGCTGTTGCAATGATGATGAGAACTTATACAGAAACGTGCAGGAAGCATTCCGACAGGCAGAAAGCGACGGATATATTACACTGGATGCAGACGGTACATATAGGTTAACACGTAACGGCAACGACCATATTAACAGCGCTTCGTTTATTGAACAATTTGAAAAGGACCAAAAGAATTTTATTTGCAACAGCAGATATAAAAACACTGCCGTCGTTCAGCTCAAGGGCGACGATACCGACATCAATATATTTCGTTATGTTGACAGCTTTAACCTCGATCAGATAAATTCCGCCGACATCGGCAAAACATCTGAAATAAGAGAGATGGTCGAGCTTTGGCAAAAGTACGGTTTTGTAGACATCGACAACAACGGTAAAATTACAGCAACCGAGAAATGCAAAAATTATTTTTATCAACAGGATGTTAATCATATCACGCCTGATATATCCCTTAAAAAAATAACAACAGATAATTTTGATCACATTTCAAACGCTGTGCAATCTGCACAAAAAGCTACAAATACAGTAGCTGATACAGTGACAGCGGGAGTCAATAAAGGCATATCGGCTGTAGTAGAGTTATCTAAACAAGGCATTCAATTGCTCGATACAAAAGCTCAAAATATGGGTAGCAAAATATAATAATTCTTTTGTTAAAGAGAGGGCAATACCCTCTTTTTTATATTTATTTTTAAAGGAGGATTTCAAAATGAAATTCAAAAAATCAAACACTGCTGTAGAAACAGCAAACAAGAAAGCAAGTGCAAACAAAAAAAGCTTACCTGAAAAGCTCAGCAAAACAGCGGTAAGGGTATCTGTGATACTTAACACAATCGCAATATCCGTTATCAGCGCCAGCGCAGAGGCACCTGAAGGTGTAGACACTACAGAATACTCTAAGTTAGTTGATATTGTATTTTGGGTTGCAACTATCGCTATTGCTGCCGCAGGCGGTATCCCGTCATTGATTAAGATTGTTCAGGGACAAGCCGATGAAGATCCTCGAGGAAGAAATGCCGGAATAGCAGGTCTTGTAATTACAGGTGCGCTCATCGGTGCGGCTGCCGCAATAAAAGCTACGCTATTTTAGAATGTGATATGCCCCTGCTGTAAACGGCAGGGGCATAATCCGGAGGTAACAAAAATGCTTATTAAAATAAAAAATAGAAATGTCAGCAATAAAATAGCGCATCAGATGATTGCATTTGTTGTGGTATTACTGATTTTCAGTGCCTCATTTATTGATGTTGCGGCAGCATCTCTTGATGTTGTTTCAACCGGTGAAAATTATAACAGCATGGGACTTATTACATCGCAGGTTGATAAAACATATTTTGTCAACGAATATCTAATTGACAAAACAGGATGGGATGTACCTCGACAGAACTGTTTTTGGTTCGGTAACGAGCTTGCAACCGCCTATAACATAGCGTTGATTGACAGCACACCGTATAGCGGTTTGAGTGTGCCGGATATGCTGCAATATACTTATGCAAAAGATTTTACAAAAACAAAATCATACCGTGACCGTTGGAATGATATGTACTGGAGAATAAACAACATTATTGTTGATGTTAAAAGCTCTTGCGGATACGCATCTGCATATCCGATAATTAACGGCAAACAGCTGACGATGAATGATTATCGAAATCTATACGCAACTATATTAAATACAAAAACAGATTTAGATAAGCTTCTTAAGGAAATAGCTGATTTTTATGATGAAACATACTCGCTTGCAAATTTTAATTCTTCCTCTTCACCAAACAAATTTAACTCAAACTTATTTGGCATCTTCAGGAGTGCTTGGTTAGGCTTGGGAAATGTTATTGGCAGCATAGGTGTAAACAGTGAGAGTTCTCATAATTTATTAGGTTTTTCGTGGTCGTCCGACTCAATCAAAGCCTTTGCAAATTCAATAAGCGGAGTAATTAAAACCTTTGCTTATTTTATTGCCGTTATCGGCTTTTGTGTAAATATAATCTCATCATCGCTACAATACGAATTGCTTACTGTCAAAGGCGGCGTAAAGGTTTTTGCAGGAGTAATTCTTGTAAAGTTTTGGATAGACTTATCTGTTGATATTTGTATTTGGGTTCTCAATATAATCAACAACCTTGCATATGAGATTTTTTCGGGAGAAGGACTGCCTGTTATGTCTGCATCCGATTTTACCGTCAACGGTGCTGATGAGGTTTCAAATGACTGGTTCGATTTCATCGGCGCTATTATCAATTTCTTAACAGGTTGGATTTACAGACTGCCTATAACCTTATTACTGATTGTTCTTATAGTATGCGTCTGCATTGTTTTTATTAAAATAATAGCTCGCTGCTTTGAATTAACCTGTCTTGTAGCAGTTTCGCCTATATTTTTTGCAACACTTGTAGGCGAAGCAACTGTACCGTATTTCAAAAAGTTCGTCAGTGCCTTTTTGTCAACAGCAATGTATATGGTCTTTATAGCTATAACCTATTCGGTAGGTACAAGTTGGATAAACGGTATGACTGCAATTTCTCCCGGTGCAGGACTTGGTGCATACGCATCCTCCTTTATGACTGTGCTGCCAAAGTGTCTTGTTATCATCGGAATATGTTTCATTATGGTTAAACCGCCTAAGGTATTAACCTCTCTTGTTGACGGATAAGGAGGTAAAGTTTAAATGAGAAAAGTTAAAATAACTAAGCAGGATGTAGTCAATCCTAAAGCTGTATTTATGGGATTTACAAAAAAGCAAATCATAATCCTGATTGTGGGGTTTGCTGTTTCTATCGGCACATTTGCCCTGCTGTTTTTGTGCTGTAAATTTAATATAGACGCAACTATGTCAGTTGTTTTTATTGAGCTGTTAATAACCGCAGGTCTTTCGATAATTAAAATCAACGGAATGTCGCTGATAAAGTGGCTGTATATCGCTATGCAGGGTCCGAAATTCAGACCGTATCAAAGTAAAGGAGCGTTGGACAAATATGAAAAAGAACAAAAAACAAAACAATAAAATAATATTTGTTGATGAGAAAAAGGCAGGTGACGGTGGATTTTCAAAATCAAAAATTATTCCTAAGACAGCTCAGGATACAATTCCTTTTGATGAAGTATACGAGAACGGTATTTTCCGTAAAGACAACACCTTTTCTGTTATCTTTATGTTTGAAAACACTGATTATCTGATTATGCGTGATGAAGAAAAAGATATGTTTTACAGAAAGTATCAGCATTTTCTCGATGTACTGCCTCAGAACGTTAACTATCAGGAATTCATAATGTCTTACCCCATTGAAAGAGCTGCTCTGAGAAATGCAATGATACCTCGATATGACAGTAAAATATTTGACAGAGATATATTTGATGATTACTGCGAAATTATGGACGGCGTTATTAAAAAAAGCGAGCAGAATTCTTCTGAACAAATAATACTGGGAGCGTTGTCCTACACACCTAAAACAAAGCTTGATGACGTAAATATCCTTTTTAAGTACTTCAGAGAAATCGAAAATCAGGCACTAAGCTTAGGCTCAAATGTTACGCTACTCGCTCCCGAAAAGAGCTTTGAAATTATACACAGGTTGTATCATCTGTTTGACAACGAGCCGTTCCTGCTGCCGACCGCTTACCTTCAGGCAGACGTGTCGCTTAAGGACTATATTGCTCCGTCCAGCTTTACATTCCGCAACAAACTGATTGACATAGGTTCGTCACACAGCTGTGTAATGTTTGTAAAACGCTTTGCAAGAGAATGTGATGATGAATTTATTACATCACTGCTTGACAACACCTATAATGTTGTTGTGAGTAAGCATTTGATGCGAATTGATAAGAGCGAAAGCCTTAAGATACTAAAAAAACAGATGGACGACCTTCAGGGACGTCTTGAAAAAAGACGTGAAATAAATCATAAGCGTGGCGGCTCGTTTAT
>CAMFTQ010000016.1 GCA_945988865.1 uncultured Anaeromassilibacillus sp. | reverse complement strand
ATGAACAAGCCGCAGCAAGCGAGGTAGAAGTATTGAAAAAAATAGAAGTATGTCACCTCGACCATAAACAATAAGCTACGCATTTGCGTGGCTTATTTTTTACTACCAAACAGAATGACAGGACTTGAAGCGACCGTTAAGAAAACAGTCCGGTGGACTGCTTTTAGGGAGCTGCGTTGATGAAACAATGACTATGAATAAGCCGCAGCAAGCGAGGTAGAAGTATTGCAAAATATAGAAGTATGTCACCTCGACCAAAAAAATAAGCTACGCATTTGCGTGGCTTATTTTTTACTACCAAATAGAATGACAGGACTTGAAGCGACCGTTAAGAAAACAGTCCGGTGGACTGTTTTTAGGGAGCTGCGTTGATGAAACAATGACTATGAACAAGCCGCAGCAAGCGAGGTAATAGTATTAACAAAAGCTCCGCAAGAAATTGCGGAGCTTCATAATTTTAGTTAAACACAATAAATCAAAAATGTGATTAGTTATCTCTCTTGCGAGCTGCGAACATAACACCTGCTGCGAGGATCATCAGACCAGCCATAATGAATAAAGCTGTGTCGCTCTCGCCTGTAGCTGTGCCGTTGTTTGTTGTGTCGCCTGATGTTGGATTGTTGTTTGAAGATGGTTTTTTATTATTGTCGTTGTTAGCTGGTTTGTTATTATTATTGTTGTTGTTTGGAGTAGCAGGAGCATCTTTAACGCCGAGGAGCTTTTTGATTTCTGCTTTCTTCTCTTCAGCCTTCTCGTCGCCGTTATCATCTAAACGCTTAGCAGACTCTGCATAAACGTCTTCAGGTGTAACGTTTAATTCCTTCATAAGGCTTGGGAGTTTGTCTGTCTTAGTTGTGTCGCCTAAGTACTGAACGATGTATGTAGCAAGAAGAGTAGCGTCTGTTGAGCCTTCCGGAAGAGCTGTACCTACAACTGAACCTGAAGAAGCGATTTTCTTTTCAGGACCGAATTTCTTGTCTGTGTGGTTCTTCCATGTTGCCTCGATTGCCTTCTTAGCGTCATCCTCAGGGTTCTCAAGAAGGTTACCTGTGCAGTAGAGTGTATCACCGATGCACTCAGCGCTCATAAGAGCGTTGTATGTCTGGATACCTGTGTTAGCACTGAAGATAACAGCGTAGCCTACGCCCTTAGCAGGGTCGATTTCGTTCTTTGTCTTGCTCAAATCGTAAGAGAAGAGCTTGTTGCCTTCGTCTTTGCACTTCTCAGCCTTTGACTGCCATGCAGGCCATGAGCCTGAACCGTCAATTGCCCAAACGTGACAGAAGATTGACTTGTAGTTGTTCCAATCGTCCGGAACCTGGAAATAAATTGTGTTTGCTGCAGCTGTAGCCTCTGCTTCTGTTTCAGCAGCAGAAGCGCCTACAACAGCAACGCTTGCCATCATCATAACAGCGATGATAAGGCTTAATGCTTTTTTGAACATTGTCATTTCCTCCTAAATGTTACAATAAAATATCCGGGTATATCCCAGTGCTATAATTATACTACAAGAATTATTTAACTTCAACCGTTTTTCAGAAAAAGATGTTAAATATATTGCACAAGATTTGGTTACAAAATTGTAGCAAATTGCACAAAAATTGTTATAGTTTAAAAAAATCGGAATAAATTCACTTGTTTACTTTTTCAATAGACTCGATTATATATCTTTGCTTTTTAAATATTAAATCAACAAGCAGAGAGAGGTATTTGATAATCACTGTCAGAATTGCAAAAATTCCAAAGAAAGCCCCTGTCATTACAAGCATCATTGTCGTAAAGCCGGGCACAGGCTGTCCTGTCAGATATACAACTATTGTGTAAATACCGATAGCAACCGTTGCCGTAATCATCAGAAATGTCAGAGCCATTGACAGCTTGTAGCCTATATCCGTAAACAGAATGAGCGTATCTGTTGCCGTTTTGAATTTATAGCTGTTTTTTGATGTCTGCTTTGATTTTTCTGTACTTTTGTAGTAGATTGAGTCGATTTTCAGGCCACAGTTTGCATAAAGCGCCTTTCTGTAGGGGATAGTCTTGCTAAGCGAATGAACACGGTTTATAGCGCGTCTTGATAAAACTCTGAACGTTTCTGTTCCGATTTTGTGCTGTGCGTTTGCGTGTTTGTTGAAAAAGCGATAGAAAAGCTTAGAGCTTGCCGCCTTTTTTCTGTCGCTGACAGCCGACACAATGTCATAGCCTTTAAGCGAGTGAAAATAAATATCAGATATTACGCTTTCGTCAAAATCTATGCTTACAGAGTCGAACTCATATACAAAATCGCCGATTGCAAGGTCAACGCCTGCGTTCATAGACATTTCAAGTCCTTGCTCAAAGCTCATATTTACAATGCTAAGCGGACAGGAAAGCTCGCTGTCGGAAATTTGCTTTATCACCTTTGCACTGTCATCGTATGACGCATCATTTACGCATATAATCTCGTATTTATTAAAAACGTCTGACAGCGCCTTATTTATTTTAAGCAAAAAGTCTTTTACCGTATTTTCGTTGTTGTGAACGTAAACTACGGCAGATATAAAATTCTTTTCCTTGTCGTTAACCATTTTTAAGCACCTCGTCCAAGTCATATACTGTGTTGATTTTGCCCGAAAGAACAGAAACAAAGGTAGGTCCTTCGCTGTATTTTTTGATAACAGTCGGACGTGAATCGTCAATTTCGGAAGCCATAAGTATCGGCTTCATTGAAAACAGAGAAGAAACATACTCAAAGCCGTAGCAGTCCTTCATATATTTTCTTGCCAGATTTGACATAAACGGCCACGCACTCTCGGGCTTTGCAGGGCAGTCGTTGCAGTTGCCAAGGCGTGACGGCGAGCAGAAGCCGCCGCTTTTTTGCTGGCAGGGGAAGGTTGGCACTGCGTCATAGCTTGTAATGTGCGGAGTAAACGTAACCGAGGTTAGCGAGTGCATACCTGTTTTGCCGAACGGCATAATCGAAAAGAACGGTCCGTCCATTACCGTAATTCCCGTATTTTTCAGGCTGTCCGACACGTTGCAAAGGATTATTTCGCAAAGCTCATATTTGATTTTGAACGGCTCAAGACCGAGCATTGATAGTATCTGATTTACGCTTGCATATGTAGAGTTGAGCAGAAAGCCTGTTTTGAAAACACCGAAATTTGTTTTTAAATCGTATGTATCCTGTGTTTTTTCGATAGCGTCTATATTACAGCCGAATTTTATTTCAATGCTTTTGAATTTTGAAATTTCTTCAAGCAGATAGTCCTTTAAAATCTGTGCGTCATACGTGTATTCCTTTGTCATAAATGCACCGTCGCACATACCGTCCTTGAAGTATCTGCCTACAGGCAAATCCTCACACATAATGTCTGCGTCCTTGCAGAATTTTTTAAACTGCTCTGCGTTTGTCCAGCTAAAGTTTGCGCTTGTTGCATAAACCTGATCAAATTCTGAATGAACGCAAAAGCCGTAGTCCTCGTTAAAGCGGTCAAAGTAGCCTCTTGACTTGACGGCTGTTGACAGTGAGCGAGGGTAGTGGTATCCCATATGCACACGTGCCTGATTGATATACGTTGCTCTTTTAAATGCTGCGTCATCACATTCAAGCACAAGCACATTGTCACCCTGCTTGCCACAGAAAAGCGCACTGTAAAGACCGTAAAGACCTGCGCCTATTATTATCTTGTCGTAAACCAAGCGTCATACCTCCTTAATCAATTTATGACTGTTTGTGCAGGCTTTTTGTCTGTGAAAAGGTTGTCTTGTTTGTAACCTCGTAAATATTCAGATCTCCGTATTTTGATACAATCACAAGTCCGTATCTGTCTATAAAATCCTGTTTCATTTCATCAGTCGTGCATACTACGTAATCGGGGTGAATGTAGTTATCTGTTATTTCAAATACTGCATTTGTATCATTTGCCTGAACCTTTGGCGGAGTATATGTTTTTATGCCCGTATATGCACCAACGCTGAACGGATTGCCCTTAGTGCCTGAGTAGAAAACAATCGGATCTTCTTTTTTAGCAGTCACTGCCTGCTTGATTGCCACAGGCTCCGGCGGAGTAGTCAAGTAACCCTCGTACATAATGTACGGTGTATAAGTCTTTAAAATCTCATATTCGTTTTCAGTGCATACTATTGTGAATACAGCAACCAAAGCAACAGCTGTCGATAAAAACGAGGTGCCGAGCTTTACTTTTTTTGTATTTGTTTTATGAGATTTGTCAGCGCCTGTGCTATATGTGACTATACTTACAAAAACTGCTGTCAAGAACATTATAACCATCAGCCACGTTTCGCTGTGATAGCGGTCGTCGCAGAAGCCGACAAGCACAATGGCGAATGTTTTTGCAAGATAGGTTATTATTGCAAAGCCTGCGGCTATAAGAGTCTTTTTGTTAGCCTTGACATATTCCTTGAACTTCAGTCCTCTTGTAAAGCCGAGAAGAATCGAAACGGCAAACATAAGAAGGACATACATCGAGGTGGCTGACAGGCACTTAGAAAGTCCGTACTCCCACACGTACTTAAATTTGTAGTCAAAGAGCATTTTGTACCAATAATCAAAATTATTGAACATAGTGGTGGGAACATAGCCTGTTGAGTAATACTTTTGCGGAATAAGCGGAGTCGGCATAAATATAGTACCGCTGTTGTCGCTAATGAATATTGAGCCGAAGTTTATAAGAGAGAATAAAATCCACGGCAGTGTAAGAATAAGTATGCCTACCGCATAGAAAATACAGCACTTAATCTTTGTACCCTTTTTGGCAAATATCAGCAGAGCAAGACCGCACATACCGGCAGCTACAAGTGCGTCAAAACGGCACATCATAGCACCGCCTGTGCCAAGTCCTGCAAGCAGACAGCTTTTGAAGCTGATTTTCGGCAAATCAAGAATGAAGTATGCTAAAATTAAAATGCAGAAAATAGTAAGAGGAACGCTTCTTGCAACACGCATTTCAGTAAGGTAAGGCTTGTTTGTCATTAAAAATACGGCGGCAACAGTGCCGACAAACGGATTACCAAATTGCTTTGTTGAAATTTTATAAAGCAGATAGCAGGAAAAACAGGCAATAATGATATTAAACACTGTACCGCTGTAAATTTCAAGTCCTGTGAAGGCATTGAAAATTGCCATAAAAAGCGGATAAAGATAGGGGAAGGATATGCCTAAATCTGTGTCATAAACATACTGCCTTTGAGTGCTGACGTGATAAAAGTCAGAGAATATCGACTTTGAAATATCATAATACGAAAAAGAGTCGGGTGAAAATAAATCGTATGTATAAAGGCTGTACTCAATAGCGAACATCATACAGAGCATTACAAGGGTAACGCAGACCTTTTTTGATGTATCTTTGATTTCAAATATAAAGCCGATAAAAAGCAGTATTGCAAAAACAATAAAGAATATGCAGTAGATATTTGTTGAGTTTTTAAGCTCTGTTGCAAAGCTGAATAAAAGTATAACAGGGGAGAGCAGCGCAAGATATTTCATAGCGTAATTTCCCTTGAATACCGACGGCGACATAGCCTTTAAAACTGCTACGGCAACCGCACCTAAAATCGCACCTAAAATAATGCTTTGAAAAATAAAGCTGCCGCTTTTTACATACGATTGAAGAGATACAAGAATAAGTGACGGACATATAAGAAAAAACAAATATAACAGCTTTTCATTTAAAGATGCTGTTGTGTAGCTGTTAAAATAATCCTTGATTTTTGACATTATAATACTTCCTTATTATTATTTACGGTTTGTATGCGCCGAACAGGTTTTTAAACAAAATTTTCATAAGCTCTGCGTTGCCCTTAAACGGACTGATTTTTGTGGGAGTTTTCTCGTTTTTGGGGTACTGCCTTGTAACAGGCACCTCGCAGGCTTTCATTTTCAGCTGACTTGCCCTGACAGAGAGATAAGCCAAAAGCTCATACGTCATAAACACATCACGAAAAGGCTTTACACGAGGATCTGTTATGTATTTTTTTGAGTGAGCTCTGTACGCATTTGTGGTGTCTGTAAACCACTGATGCGCCGTAAGCGAAATTATCGGTGCGTGAATAAGCCTTACAGAAATAAATCTCATAAGCGGAGTGTTTATCGCCTTGCCACCCTTTATAAAGCGTGAGCCTTGCACAAAATCGTAGCCCTCGTCAAGCTTTTGCACAAATTTCGGCACGTCCTCTATAGAGTCCTTGTTGTTGCCGTCTATTGTTATAAAGCCGTCATAGCCTCGCTCAAGCGCCCAGTAAAAGCCCATTCTAAGCTGTGCGCCCTGCTTGCCCTTGTCGCATTTTGTAAGCAGAGTGTTTACCCCAAGCGATTTCAGAAGCTCGCTGTCCGTACAGCCGTCAGTTGAACCGCCGTCACAGATTATTATATCGCACAGCTTGTCGATGCCGTTTTGCTGTGCCTTTAGAAGCTCGTTTTTAATTCGCTCGCCCTCGTTGATAATTGGGATAAGTATGCAGTATTTTGTGCTTTTCGGTGCGTATGCTTCCTCTGTAAAGCAAGGCACACCGTCTATATTTTCATATTTTACCGCCATTATGCAAATACCTCTCTAATGTATTGTATTGTGCTTTTTACAAGCTCAATATCGCTTTTGTTGCCCATTTCTATTGAAATATATTTATCATAGTTAAGTGATTTAAGCTCTTTGTGAATACTGCGTTTTTCAATAGGGGCAAGGTGAGGTTCGCTGATGTGAATGTGATTTACTAAATCAATATTGTCGGCAAGTACCTTTATATCCTCTTTATTATAAATAACAGTGCCTAAATCTGCATTTACCATTACGCCCTTTGATGATACTCTTTTGCATATGTCAAAGGCATCTTTTGTCGTGTTCATAAAGTTAGTGTTATAAATAGGCGGGTTTGCCTCAAGTGCGATTATCGTGCCTTTTTCTACGGCATACTCGCCGATTTCTCTGAAAAACTCCACAGCCTCATTGTCGCTTTTGCCGCAAGGTACGCTTCTGTTTTTAGGACAGCCGAAAACAAGGTTTTTACATCCGACAGCCTGTGCAAAGTCAACAGCTTTTTTGGTGTAATCAATAAGCTCTTTTTTGTCCTGCTGTGTGCCAAAAATGCTCTGCGTTTTGCCATACCAGATTGACTGCATTGACGGAATAGAAAGATCGTACTTTTCTTTCAGCCTGTCGGCAAATTTTTTTGCAGCGGTTAAATCATCATACGGGTTTTGCGGAAAAATCCTCGTGGGAGCTATTTCAAGTCCGGAAAAACCGTTTTCATTTAAATATGCGTACATCTGCTCGTCAAAGGAGCTGTCCCACGCTATGTTTGAAATTGAAAGCAACATACATATTCACCTTATTTTATCTTAGAATTTACAAAATCTGTTATGTCGCAAAGCACCTGCTCCTTTGTGAAGATATATCCGTTTTCTCCGCCAAAAAGCTCTGCGTACTTCGTTTTAAAATCATAGTAAGGTACGTTTTGTGCAACCTCGTTTACAAAGTCAACACCCTTTACCTGTCTGTAAATATCGTTTACGCATACAGGCTCAACAGCCATATTGATAAGCCTTATGTCATTTTTTATGATAAGCTCAATATGCTCCCATAAATGAGCAAGGTTGTAAAACTGAAATACTCCTCTGCTGTCAGTAAAATTGAGCGCAGAAAAATTAAGGCTTTCAAATGCAGTGCGAAGTGCAGGCTTGTCCTGTTCGTTACAGGTAAGCTTGTAAAAGCCGTTATTCTGCTTTATATAATATGTTTTTATAAGCTCGTTTTTTACACTAAGCTGTGAAAAACCCTTTTCGTTTAGCATTGACGGAAGTATGTTTATTAAGTCAAATATAAAATTCTTTTTGATATTCTCTCCGAAAAGTCCGGGCAGACGGATAATATGGTGATTTTTAACGTTTTCGCTCACCCACTGCTCCAGTCTGTATCTGTTAAGCCCGTAAGGGTGCAGATTATCGGTGTCAATCTGCGTGTCCTCACAGGCGTTGTTAGGATTTTTGTAAACATCTATGGTAGAAATCAGAACAAGTCTTTTCGGGTTTATTTTTTTAATGTTTTCTATTGCGTTGTTGATTATAGCCATATCGCCCTGCGGGTCGTTATTTGCAAGGAATTTTTCTGCACGTACTCCGCTGTAAACGCACAAATCAGGGTCAGTGCCGAAGGCTTGTTCTATATTTTTTGAATTAAAGACTTTGTCAAAGCTGTGCTTTAAAAATATATTCGATCCGACAAAGCCTGTATAGCCTACTAATATATCCATATTATCCCTCTTTTTATTACAAAATCACATAAAAATACACAATAGTATTATACTTAATAAATCTATTTATGTCAATTTTTTCACCAAATAATATTTTTGCCTTTGACACGAATTTTTTAATGCTTCAATAATATGTAATATCACGGAATAAACAAAAATGATAATGGCAAAAATACTATCAAGGCAACGTTTTACTATATTTTCAAATTGCCTTAAAGATAAATATCGGAGAGTGAAAACAGTGAATATCAGACGAGGCGATATATATTATGCTGATTTAAGTCCCGTAGTAGGTTCAGAGCAGGGCGGTGTACGTCCTGTGCTTATAGTACAAAACGATGTCGGCAACAAGTTCAGTCCAACGGTAATTGCGGCGGCTATTACAAGCAGACAGTCAAAGGCAAGTCTGCCCACGCATATACCGATCTGCGCCACAGACAGCGGTCTTGCACGTGACAGCGTTGTTCTTCTTGAGCAGGTGCGTACCATTGACAAAAAACGGCTTAAAGAGAAAATGGGAACTGTTGACGATACGTCAATGAACAGGGTGAATCAGGCTATTTCAATATCCTTTGGATTATCGTAAAATTTTGCTTACTTAACCGCACCAAGGTAAAAAACGCCTTGGTGCTTTCATTTTAAGACTGCTTGCATAACGGTATTTGCTGTGATAAAATAGACTTATATTACTGATTAAGGTGATGAATATGAACACTCCGTTAGCAGACAGACTAAGACCGAAATCACTTGACGATATAGTGGGTCAGAAGCATATTTTAGGTAAGGGCAAGCCGCTTAGAAAAATTATAGAAAGCGGTGAAGTGCCTAACCTTATCTTTTACGGACCCAGCGGTGCAGGCAAGACAACGCTTGCTTCGTATATTGCAAAAATCACAAATAAAACGCTCAAAAAGCTAAACGGCACTACCGCTTCAACTGCCGACATACGTCAGGTTATTTCTGATGTCAACAGCTTTGAGGGTATGAACGGCATACTCTTATATCTTGACGAAATACAGTATTTTAACAAAAAACAACAGCAGACCTTGCTTGAATATATCGAAAACGGCATGATAACGCTTATCGCCTCAACTACAGAAAATCCGTATTTTTATGTATATAACGCAATTTTAAGCAGAAGTACTGTTTTTGAGTTTAAGCCTGTTGAAAGCGACGAGGTTGAAAAAGCGGTAAACAGAGCCGTAGCTATTTTGTCTGACGAGCAGAGCGTAAAAATAAATATGAGTGACGAGTGCGTAAAATATATTTCGTCAGCCTGTGGCGGAGATGTGCGAAAGGCGCTCAACTGCGTAGAGCTTGCGGTGCTTGTTGCCGAAAATAACGATGGCGAAAAAACGGTGCTTCTCTCTGATGTTAAGGATCTTGCACAGAAAAGCGCTATGCGATACGAC
>CAMFTQ010000015.1 GCA_945988865.1 uncultured Anaeromassilibacillus sp. | reverse complement strand
CATTCTCCGCAGGAAAAGGCAGATTTTGTAAATGCGCCGAACGGCTCAATCGGTATGGAAACGTCACTTTCTGTCGGTATTACCTATCTTGTAGATACAGGTATTCTCACGATAAACGAGCTTATCGAAAAAATGAGCGTAAATCCGTCAAAAATCCTTAACATAAACGCAGGCAGTATAGAAGAAAACGCACCTGCCGACATAGTGCTGTTTGATATGAACGAAAGCTACACCGTAAGCACCGACAAGCTCCACGGCAAAAGCAAAAACACTCCTTTTAAGAATATGACGCTAAAGGGCAAGGTTAAGTTTACAATCTTAGACGGCAAAATCGTATTCACTGATGAAGCTTAAAATAAATAATATACAAATACGGAGGAACTATTATGGCATTTGACAGACTTATTGAGAAAATCGTTGAAAAGCAAAACCCCACTGTTGCAGGTCTTGACCCGAAGCTTGATTATATCCCCTCTTATATCAAGGAAGAAGCCTTTGCAAAATACGGCAAAACTCTTGAGGGTGCGGCAGAGGCTCTGCTTGTATATAACAAGGGACTTATTGACGCACTTTGCGATGTTGTTCCTGCAATCAAGCCACAGGCTGCATACTATGAAATGTACGGCTGGCAAGGCGTAAAGACGCTTGCAGAAACAATCAGGTATGCACAGAGCAAGGGTATGTTCGTCATTACAGACGGCAAAAGAAACGACATCGGCTCTACAATGGAGGCATATGCAACAGCGCACTTAGGCACAACCGATGTTGAGGGAGAAAAAATTGACGCCTTCGGCAGTGACGCTCTCACCGTAAACGGTTATTTAGGAACAGACGGTATCGCACCGCTTCTTGACATATGCAAAAAGGGCGACAAGGGTATTTTTGTGCTTGTTAAGACATCAAACCCAAGCTCGGGCGAATTACAGAACTTAGAGCTTGAGGGCAGTGAAACCGTTTACCACAGAATGGGCAAAATGTGCGAGGAGTGGGGAGAGGAGCTTCCCTCAAAATACGGCTACTCGGGAGTAGGCGCAGTAGTAGGCGCAACATATCCCGAACAGCTAAAGGAATTAAGAGAACAGCTTAAAACAACATTCTTCCTTGTACCCGGCTACGGCGCACAGGGCGGCGGAGCAAATGATGTAAAGTATGCCTTTGACGAAAACGGCATAGGCGCAATAATCAACTCAAGCAGAGGTATTATGTGCGCATGGAAGAAGGAAGGCTGTGACGAAAGAGATTATGCACAGGCAGCCTTAAGAGAGGCAATTCGTATGCGTGATGACATCAAAAGCGTTGTAGGCGAAATGAAGCTCTGATGATTTTTATCTTTTCGGATAAAAAGGAATGATTATATTATGAATATATACAAATCTGCCGAGGATTACCTTGAAACAATATTGATACTTCAGAACAAAACGGGAGCGGTACGCTCTATTGATATTGTCAGGGAGCTTGATTTTTCTAAGCCGAGCGTAAGCCGAGCCGTAAAGCTTTTGCGAGAGGGCGGTTATCTGTCGGTTGATGAAAACGGATATATAACGCTTACAGACATCGGCAGAGAAATAGCAGAAGAAACATATGAAAGGCATCTTGTTATTACAGAGATTCTGACAAGCATAGGTGTTACAAGAGAAACAGCCGAAAGTGACGCTTGCAGTATAGAACACGTGATAAGCAGAGAAACCTTTGATAAAATTAAAGAATACTATAATAAACACAGGTAAATTATTGACTTTAAAATAAAGTAGGTCTATAATTAAAATAATGTATTAGAAATCGGGAGTACCATACTTCCGTTAAAGTGAGGAGAAGATTAGAAATGGCAAGAGTATATAACTTTTCGGCAGGTCCGTCAATGCTTCCTGAATCTGTTCTTAAAAAGGCAGCAGACGAGATGCTCGACTATCAGGGCAGCGGCCAGTCTGTAATGGAAATGTCACACCGCAGCAAGGTGTATGACAGCATTATCAAAGAGGCAGAGGCTCTGCTTCGTGAGGTAATGAATATTCCCGACAATTACAAGGTTCTGTTTTTACAGGGCGGCGCATCATCACAGTTTGCTATGGTTCCGCTCAACCTTATGACAAAAAGCGGCAAGGCTGACTATGTTATCACAGGTCAGTGGGCTAAAAAGGCATACAAGGAGGGCGCTCGCTACGGAAAAGTAAATGTAGTTGCTTCTTCAGAGGACAAGACCTTCTCTTATATTCCAAAGCTTGATCCATCTACATTTACTAAGGATGCAGACTACTTCCACATCTGTATGAACAACACAATTTACGGCACAGTTTATCATGAGCTGCCCGACACAGGCGACGTTCCGCTTGTTGCAGATATTTCTTCCTGTATTCTTTCAGAGCCTATTGACGTATCAAAGTTCGGTGTGCTTTATGCCGGTGCACAGAAGAATATGGCTCCTGCCGGCGTTACTGTAGTAATTATCCGTGAGGATCTTATCGGCAACGCACAGGAGATTACTCCTACAATGTTTAACTATCAGACACACGCAGACAACGGCTCAATGTTCAACACTCCGCCTTGCTACACAATCTATATTGCAAAGCTCGTTTTAGAGTGGATCAAAAACGAAATCGGCGGTCTTGAAAAAATGAAGGAGTTAAACGAGAAAAAGGCAAAGCTCCTTTACGATTATCTCGACAGCTCAAAGCTGTTCAAGGGTACAGTAGTTCCCGAGGACCGTTCACTTATGAACGTGCCGTTTGTTACAGGTGACGCTGATATGGACGCTAAGTTTGTTAAGGAAGCTACAGAAAACGGCTTTGTAAACATCAAGGGTCACAGATCTGTAGGCGGTATGAGAGCATCTATCTACAACGCTATGCCATACGAGGGTGTAGAAGCTCTTGTAAAATTTATGAAGGAGTTTGAAGAGAGAAATGTATAATATTCTTACATTAAATAAAATTGCAAAAATCGGCACAAGCCGTTTAGGTGAGGATTATGCAGTAGGCGACAGTATTGCAAATCCTGACGCAATACTTGTCAGAAGTGCGTCTATGCACGAATACGAAATGCCCGAAAGTCTGCTTGCAATAGCAAGAGCAGGTGCCGGTGTAAACAATATTCCGCTTGACGACTGTGCAAAAAAGGGTATTGTTGTTTTCAATACTCCGGGCGCTAACGCAAACGCTGTTAAAGAGCTTGTTATTATGGGACTTTTAATCAGCTCACGTAAGGTTTTAAACGGTATTGAGTGGGCAAAGACATTAAAGGGCAACGGCGACGCAGTCGGCAAAATGGTAGAAAAAGGCAAAAGCCAGTTTGCAGGTCCTGAAATCAAGGGCAAAAAGCTCGGCGTAGTAGGTCTTGGCGCTATCGGTATTCTTGTTGCAAATGCTGCAAAGTCTTTAGGTATGGAGGTTTTAGGCTACGACCCATTCCTTTCTGTTGACGCAGCGCTCAAGCTTTCAACAGGCGTAAAGCACGTTACTTCTCTTGATGATATTTATGCAAACAGCGACTACATCACAGTTCACGTTCCGCTTAACGCTGATACAAAGCAGATGATAAATGCCGAAAGCATCGCAAAGATGAAGGACGGCGTAAGAATTCTTAACTACTCACGTGACGGTCTTGTAAATTCGGCTGATGTTCTTGCAGGTATTAAGAGCGGCAAGATTTCAGCATACGTTACAGACTTTGCAACAGACGATATTCTCGGTGAGGAAGGCGTTATCGCAATGCCACACCTCGGCGCATCAACTCCCGAAAGTGAGGACAACTGCGCAGTTATGGCTGCCGACGAGGTTAAGAATTACCTCGAAAACGGTAATATCGTAAATTCCGTAAACTATCCTAACGCTTCAATGGCAAGAACAGGCGATGTAAGATACTGTATTCTTCACAAGAACGCACCGAAGCTTCTGTCAAAAATTCTTGAAGTTATCGGTTCAACAGGCGCAAATGTAGAGAATATGGACAACAAGAGCCGTGGCGAATACGCTTATACTCTCGTTGATACAACAGGCGCAGACGCTGACGCAGCTGCAATCGAGGCAGTTGAAGGCGTTATCAGAGTCAGAGTTATTAAGTAATTAAGCGATAATCAAATAAAACAAACAGGTATTCTAAGGAACAATATCCTTTGGAATACCTGTTTATTTCGTAATATGAAATAAGCATAAACAAAAACCTCTGACGGCTTTAATTGTGCGGATAAAAGGAATATGATAATATGCGAAGATAAGTAAAAAGAGGGGATAGCTGTGAGCGGTAAATTGCTTTTTTCAATATGTAAGCTTAAATACTTTGTTTTTCCAAAACGCTGTCCTTTTTGTGATGCTGTTATAGGTAATGATGATTTTGCCTGCTCTGATTGTAAAAGCGATTTGCCCGAAAAAGGCTATGTTACATATACATCTTCGGGTGTTCGGTGCGTATCTCCCTTTTTGTATGATGGTGTATATGCAAAGGCGGTAAGGCTTTTAAAATTTCATAACAGAAAATATTACACAGATACTCTTGCTCATTTTATAGCTAAGGAGGTAAAGCGTCAGTATGGTAATATACAATTTGACATAATAACCTCTGTTCCCCGATATAAGGGAGAAAACAGAAAAAGTCAGAACTGCTCAAAACGTCTTGCAATAGCCGTAGCTCGTATTCTGAATATCCGCTACGAAGAAACGCTTATAAAGGATAAGCAAAATCAAAAGCAGCACAATCTTCCAAAAACAATGAGAAAAACAAACGTGCAGGGTGTGTATAAGCTAAAGGACGAAGCGCTTGTCAAGGGTAAGAAAGTGCTTATCTGTGACGATATAATTACAACAGGCTTTACATTGGGCGAGTGCTGTATAGTATTAAAATCTGCAAAGCCTACACTATTGTTTAGCTGTTCATTATGTACGGCACAAAAATTCAGAAAAGCATAAAAATACTGCCACCTGATATATGGATCAAAGGTGACAGTATTTTTACTATTAAAATCTCTTTAAAATCCTTACAGAATTAAGCACACAAAGTACACTTACGCCTGTGTCGGCAAGTACCGCTGTCCACATCGGCGCAATACCGGCTGCCGCCAATATGATTACACCGAGCTTTACGGCAAGTGAGAAGGCAATATTTGATTTAACCGTTGCAACTGTTTTTCTGCATATTTTAACAGCCTTCGGAAGCTGTTTGAGATCGCCTGAGCTTAGCACTGCGTCAGACGCTTCTATTGCGGCTTCACTTCCAAGTCCCATGGCTATACCGCAGTCGGCGGCGGCAAGAACAGGTGCGTCGTTTATTCCGTCACCGATAAAGCAACAGGAATTGCTCTTTTCTTTAAGATTTGTCACAGCCGTTACCTTTCCATCGGGGAGCAGCTCACTGTAAAAATCGGTAAGGCTCAGCTTTCCTGCTGTTTCCTTTGCCTTTTCTTTTTTATCGCCTGTCAGCATAACAAGATTTTTTGCACCAAGGCTTTTAAGCTCACTTAAAACGCTTTCTGTTTCGGCTCTTATTTCGTCGCCGAATTCTATACTGCCGGCTAATTTGTTGTCGATAAGCAAAAATACAGTGTGGTTACTGTCGGCTGTTTCTTTCATTTCGTCAGTGAGTGAACGTGCACTTGTGCAGCTTATTTTCTTGTCACCGTAAAAGGCTGTTACGCCATAGCCTGCCTTTTCGCTGTAATTATCAAGTGTTATCTCTTTCCAATTTATAGCTTTGCTTCTGATAGCGTTTGCAATAGGGTGGGCAGAGTGTTTTTCGCAGGCGGCGGCAAATGATAAAACATCAGTAGCGGTATAGCCGTTGTAGCCTTTTACATCTGTTACCGTCAGCTTGCCTGTAGTCAATGTGCCTGTTTTGTCAAAAACAAAGCTGTCAGATTTAGCCAAGGCTTCAACGTATCTTCCGCCCTTGATAAGAACACCGTTTTTTGAGGCTGAGCCTATTCCTGCATAATATGAAAGCGGAACAGAAATTACTATTGCACAGGGGCAGGACGCTACAAGACAAACAAGAGAACGGTAAAGCCATAAATCAAAGCTGCCAAGTGAAAGCAGAGGCGGTACAACTGCGATAAGCACCGACAGCAACAGCATTATCGGAGTATAAACGGAGGCAAAGCGTGTTATCAGCTTTTCACGCTGTCCCTTAGATGCACAGGATTCCTCTACAAGCTTTAAAATTCTGCTTGCCGTTGAGTTTTCAAATTCCTTTGTAACTGTTATTTCGATTATGCTTTCGCCGTTTTTCATACCCGACATTACTTCAAGACCGACCTGACCGTCAATCGGCTGGCTTTCGCCTGTAATAGCTGATGCGTCAAGCAGAGAAGAGCCTTTTGAGATGACACCGTCAAGAGGAATACGCTCATACGGCTTTACAAGTATTGTGTCGCCTGTTTTAACAGTTCTTGCATCTACAATAGTCTGACCTTCCTCTGTCAGAAGTGTTGCGTTATCGGGTCTTATACTTGCAAGCTTTTCGATTTCCTTTCGTGAAGATGCGACTGCTCTTTCTTCAAACAGCTCGCCTATTGCAAACAGAAACGTTACAAGACAGGCTTCGAAATACTCGCCGAGAACAAAGGCGGCTATAACCGCAACTGTCATAAGTGTTGCCTCGTCAAGGCGTAGCTTGAATATTGCCTTTATACCCTTTACAATAACATCAAAGCCCGAAAACAAAACAGAAATTCCGCATAAAACGGCTGTTAAGTACTGAATGTGAAAAGCATTGTCAGCGACTAAGGCGATAATAAGCAGCAGTGCCGAAGCGACTATTTTTATAATTTCAATGCTTTCCTTGTTATGAGTTTTATTTGCAGGAGTGTTTTCCTTGATTTTTTTAACTGTCACTCCGTCCTCAATGCTGTCAACGATTTTCTGAATTTCGCTTACAATATCGTGACTGCCGTCAGCCTTCAGTGTTAAGGCTTTTGTTGCAAAAACAAAATTAACATCTGAATAGCCGTCTGTACTTTTGATTTTATCTTCAATTTTGGCGGCGCAGTTTGCACAGTTAAGTCCATCTAAAATCAGCTTATGCGTCACAATTATTCCCCCTTATTTATCATTTTCGGTAACGTGAGAAAGTCCCATTTCAAAAATCTGCCTTACGTGGTCATCATCAAGGCTGTAAAAGCTCTGCTTGCCCTCTTTGCGGACCTTAACAAGCTTGCTCTGACGTAAGATTCTGAGCTGATGAGAAACAGTTGACTGTTCAAGTCCTAAAATATCTGCAATACAGCAAACGGACAGCTCGCTTTCAAACAAGGCGCACATAATGCGTATGCGTGTGCTGTCACCGAAAACCTTAAACAGGTCGGCAAGCTCAAAAAGCGTGTCAATATCAATCATTTTGCTGTTTGTGTTTTTAACGATTTCGCTGTGGTCAATATGCTCTGCACACATAGTAAAAGCTCCTTCGCGGTAGTTTTATAAATGAACATATGAACAACTATTCATATGATGATTATATTATAACTCATTTTTCTGTTTTGTCAATAGATGTAAATTTGTCGAGCAGGCAGAAAGCTTGCCCGACAAATTTTTGCAGTTCGCATTTTATAAACTTTCTTTTGTTATAATAGCCAAAAACGAATATGCATAATTATACATTAAGCCTAAATGCGTGGTGTTATTTACCAAATTATCCAAAGCAATACTGTGTACTTATACAAAAATTAGTTTGTCACTTGTCAAAAAAAATTGAAGTGATATAATTATAGTGATATTAGCTATCAATCTATAAAAAGGAGAAATTTACGATGAAAAAATCAAGAAAGCTCACAAGTCTGTTGCTTGTGGCGGTAATGCTTGTTACATCTGTAGCATTTACCGCATTCACAGCTTCTGCTGTTACAACAGACGGTTCACAGGTGTACTTTGACAATTCGGCATTTAACTGGGCTGAGGTCTATGTTTATGCCTACGGCACAAAAGAAAACGCAGAATGGCCGGGACAGCTTATGACTAAAGACGACAGCGGTCTTTACACTATGACCTTCCCTGCGAAATTCAAATCCGAACGCATCATTTTTAACAACGGTCTTGAAAAAAACGCAGGCAAGGAGCAGTACCCCACAGGCGCAGGCCTTTCACTCAAAACGGGCGAGTGCAAGCTTCTTACACCCGACCTTATGTGGATAGACTACGGCAAGCCGGATGACCACGGATACGGCGTCTCTTACGTTACAACGGGTACTTCCTTTACAACCGATTATATCGATGTAAAATTAGGTCTTAAAAACGCTTCAAAGGGCTTCTATTCTGTTGACGGTTCACCAAAGACAGAATACATAGACGGCGCTGTAATTAAAGTTGGTCTTGGTAAAAAGGCAGATTCAACAGTTAACCTTGACCTTTTCGCAACAGGCGACGACGGTGTTGAAACAACACAGTCCTTTACCTACAAAAAGAAATTTACTGTTACAAAAACAACATTTTCATCAAAGAGTGACGGACATACAGCTAATGCCGAAACAGGCTATTATGCAACAAACCCCGATTTACAGCTCGGTAAGTACAAGACGATTTCAGTTGACGGCGATGTAAGCGACTGGGACAGCTCAATGATAATCGCACAGGGTGTTGCAAACGATGACCCTCGTGTTTATATGCCTTCTGCAATGCACGAGCAGCCGTGGGACGCTTATGCGCTGTACTGTGCATGGGACGATAACAACCTCTACTTTATGTGGGAAATGGCAAACATATCATATATCATTTCTCCTGAGGACAATTTCGCCGCTTCTAACGAGGCTCGTCCTTACAGAAACAGTGTTCCTATGTATCTTGCTCTCTCAATCGACCCCGACAAGCAGGCTAAGGGTCCGGCAACCGGCACTAACAAGGACGGCTCAACCTATACAAATCCATTCGTATGGGGCTGTGACGGCGGTGTAGCAAAAGACGGCGGCGTAGGCTTTGAAACACACATAGATACATTAATCGCTATGGATTCAAACAACTCCAACGGCGGCGCTTCTATTTTCAAGGCTGACACACTTGCCGACGACGGCACATATCTGTTCAATTATGACACAAGAATTCCTATCGGCGTAACCTCATTCCAAGCACAGGATAACAAGAACGGCTTCAAGATTAAATACAATCAGGGAACACTCAGCAAGAATATTTACGGCATAAATGCTCCTAAGGGTTCACGTGTTCTCGGCGACAATACAGATCCCGCATCTAACTGGGTAGATTTCCGTGACTTAGGCTACAAGGATGACTACGGCTATATTTATGAGGTATCAATTCCGCTTACTACACTCGGAATTGACAGGGAATATATCGAAACCAAGGGTATTGGTGCTATGCAGATTCTCACCTACGGTACGTCAGGTATGGATACCCTGCCTCACGACCCTTCAATGCTCGATGTAGCAAACGTTGAATACAGCTATGACCCGTCAACATCTCACGAAAAAGAAGATGTAGATACTATCACAGTTCCGCTTGCACGTGTGGGCGCATTACTCAATGATACAGTTATTAACTACGCTCCGCTTGAGGTTGATTTCGGAGCTGATTTAAGCTCAGGACAGGCAGCAAATACTAAGCTCACACTTTCTGCTACTCCTTACAATAATAAGGGCAGCGTTACATATGACTTCTCTGTAAACGATCAGTCAATACAGAATTCATCAGCTTCTTCAGCTTCTTGGACACCGACAGAAGCAGGCTTTTACAAGCTTTCAGTAAAGGCTACAGACGCTGAAAATAATGTCTGCACTGTAACAAAGTATTATTCGGTAGGAAGCGTAGAGGATATTGAGGTTCCGACAGAGCCGACA
>CAMFTQ010000014.1 GCA_945988865.1 uncultured Anaeromassilibacillus sp. | reverse complement strand
TTGCCTTGATTGCTACGTTGTTGACAAGCTCTTTGTTAGAAGCTACTGTGTTATCTGTAGGAACATAAAGAACATCGTTTTCATCACAAGCTGTTGTTGTAACTGATGAAACGTCATTAGAGTCTGCAAATGTATATTCCTTGCACTCATAGCCTAACTTTGTTAAACATTCCTGAATAACTGTTGACTGATACTTTGAGTTAGCCTCTGCCGAGCAGTAGAGGATACCAACCTTTTTAGCGTCAGGGAACAGCTCTTTTATCATATCTGCCTGTCCGTCAAGAGGAGCCAAGTCAGTAGTACCTGAAATGTTTGTGCCTGTTTTGCCTGTCCAGTTTTCAATAGCAAGTGCTGTTGCATAATCTGTAACAGATGTGCCTAAAACAGGAATTGAGTTTGTAGCTGTCTGAGCTGCCTGCAAAGCAGGAGTAGCGTTAGCCATAATGAGATCCACAGAGTCAGCAACGAACTGGTTGCAGATTGTAGCACAGTTTGCAGATTCGTTCTGAGCGTTTTGCTCGTCAAAAGTAACCTTGTCGCCAAGCTTTGCTGTGAGCGCTTCTTTAAAGCCCTTTGTAGCTGCGTCAAGCGCATCGTGCTGAACGAGCTGGCAGATGCCAACCTTGTAGCTTGTTTTTTCTGCTGTCGGCTTTGATTCGTCATTGTTTGTGCTGCCGGAATCTGAACAGCCTGTGAATACTGCTGCTGACATCATAGCTGCAAGCAAAATTGCTAATACTTTTTTCAAAATAATCATCCCTTCGATTTTCACTATCACGCTTTACAGTACTAAAGCGTTGATTTGATAACAATTATACACAAATTTTATAATAAAATCAAGTGAATTTTAAAATTTTTTGAATTTTTTTATAAACGCAACTCTTTTCATTTCAATACACATCAATACACAAAAACAAGCTGAACCAAAAGCATATACAAAAGCGTTCCCACACCGACAGAAATCAGGATATTGTGCTTGAGTTTGTGAAGTATAAGCACCGCTGTCAGAGAAATAAGCTCCGGCAGACCGTAGCTGCCACCTGTAACGTTTACGTCCTTTAAGCAATAGACAATAAGTATGCCGATAATCGCAAACGGCAGAACCTTGCCCATATATGTAATAAACTTCGGAACAGGTCGGCTGCCACTGAAAAGAAGAAACGGAAAGCCTCGCAAAAAGAGCGTTACCACGGCTATTACAAGTATTGTCACTATTGATTGCCAAATATTCTGCGTCACCTTGACAGCCTCCTTTCAATAGGCTTTTTGCCAAGTGTCAGCGACAAAAAGACGATAGCCATAGCAGGAATTAAGAAAAACTGCGAGCCACCCTGAACGAAAATGCGAAACAGCACGAGGCATAAAAGCGAACCGAAAACTCCGATTAAAGCAGGAATATGCACCTTTGTGCTTTCCCACTGCTCTATAAAAATTACAAAGAAAAGCGCCGTCATTACAAAATCTATGCCCTTTGCGTTAAAGTCTATGTACTGACCGATAACAGCACCGAGCGTACAGCCTGTTATCCAGTAAAGATGATCAAACAAAGTTATAAAAAAGTAAAATTTATTTTTGTTTCTGATATATTCGGGAGTTTTCATACACATAAGCGAATACGTTTCGTCAGTAAGTCCGAAAATGCAGTACAGCTTGTACGCTCCTAAATCCTTGTATTTGTCAATAAGCGAAAGTCCGTAAAAAACGTGACGCACATTGACTGCGACTGTCATAATAACGGCTGTCAGCAAGTCAAACGCACCCCTTAGCAAATCAACCTCGACATACTGCATAGAGCCTGAATAGACAGTCATAGCAGAAAAGGTCGCCCAGTAAAACGGATAACCGCTTTTTGCAAGAAGAACACCGAAGCCTGCGCCTAAAAAAAGATACCCGCACATTATCGGAATTGTAAGCGTAAACGCCGACTTCATCGCCTGTTTAGTTTCGTTCATTTCCCTACCCCTTATTTTTATTTACCGAAATACATATAAACCTGACATTTAAGCATTCCGTTATAGAGCTTTCTGCGCTTTTGAGCCTTTGAGCCGAAGCACCTTTCAAAATCATCATCTGGAGAAATAATTGTGTAGCTCCAGCCCTTTTGAGGTGTGAACCTCTCGCCCATCGTCTTGTATATTTCCTCCGCCTGCTTTACGTCAAGCATACGCTCACCGTAGGGAGGATTTGTTATAACAGTGCCTCTCTCTGTTTGCTTTACAAAACCTGATATATCACGCTTTTCAAAGGTAATTCTGTCTGCAACGTGCGCCTTTTGTGCGTTTTCTTTTGCAATATTCAGTGACACCTCGTCAATGTCATAGCCGATTGCTTTAAAATCGCAGTCAGGATTTATAAGTGATTTTGCTTTTTCTTTTTCTTCTGTCCAGACATTTTTGGGAATCTGACTCCATTTTTCTGCCGAAAAGCTTCTGTAAAGACCGGGTGCTATATTAAGCGCCTTTAATGCAGCTTCTATAAGAATTGTTCCGCTTCCGCACATCGGGTCGATAACGCAGTGATTAGGACGTACTTTTGACAAATCTACCATAGAGGCTGCCAACGTTTCTTTAATCGGCGCATCGTTTGAATTTGCTCTGTAGCCACGCTTGTGAAGTCCTGCTCCGCTTGTGTCGAGCATAATGCTTACTCTGTCCTTTAAGATGAGAAACTGTACCTGATGAACTGCGCCTGTTTCTTCAAACCACGGGAGCATATATTTTTCTTTTAAACGCTCAACTATCGCCTTTTTGATAATCTTCTGACAGGACGGAACACTTGCAAGCTTTGAGCTTAACGCTCTGCCTTTGACGGGGAAAGCGTCAGTTTTTGATAAAAAATTCTCCCAAGGAATATTTTTAACATTCTGAAATAAATCCTCAAAGCTGTACGCATCAAACTCTGAAAGCAGTATTAAAATTCTTTCGCTGTAGCGTGAGCATATGTTCGCCCTTGCAAGAATGTTGTAATCGCCCTTAAAAAGCACTCTGCCGTTTTGTGCTGTGACCTCCTCAGCACCCATAAAACGAAGCCCATTTGCGACAAGTCCCTCAAGTCCGAGCAGGCAGGGCGCTGTGTATGTTAATTCTTCCATAATCTCCTCCGCAAATAAGGGTACTAAGCGGTAAACACTTAGTACCCATAAACTAAATCTTATTGTATTTTGACTTGTTATAAAGGCTTACTTTACTCTGTGTCAGCCTCTAAAAGTCCGTATGCACCGTCATTTCTGCGATACACAACATTTACTGCGCCTGTGTCAGCATTTACAAACATATAAAAGCTGTGGTTTACCATATTCATCTGCAAAATCGCCTCGTCAACAGTGACAGGCTTTAGCATAATCTGCTTTTTGCGAACTATTTCAAACTCTGTTTCCTCAATATCGTCATCAGGTGTTGTAACGATTAAGTCATCAAGCGTACCCTCACGAAGTCTTTTGCTCAGCTTTGTTTTATTTTTACGCAGCTTACCTGCAATAACATCTACTACTCTGTCGAGCGCATCGTTCATCTCAGGCTGTGTGCTTTCTGCACGATATACCATTGAATTGTCACGAATTGTAACCTCGACTGTCTGACGGTTTTTTTCAAGAGTAACTACTACAGTAGCCTGTGCATCATCAGAAAAAATTTTGTCAAACTTTGACAGCTTTTTCTCTACTCGCTCTTTAAAGTTATCTCTTAGGTTTACCTTTCTGGCTGTGTAAGTGATTTTCATACGTTTACCTCCTTTGTAAAATATGAACCTTCACAAAATAAATTTATCTTCTGCCGCTGCCGTTACCTCTGCGGTTACCGCCTCGGCCGTCTGCACCGTGTTGCTTAAGACCTGCCATTTTATCCTCGCTTGTCTGCTTAAAGCGCTGCATCATATCCTCAAAGCTTGCGTTTGTTGTTTTCTGACTGCGCCACTCAAAATCTCCGGGGGACGTCACCTTTGGAGCAGGTGCTTTTGCTCGCTTGAAGTTTGGTCTATCCGCCTGTTTTTTCTTTTCAATCGCCTGCTTGATAGAAAGGCTAATTTTGCCGTTTTCTCCTAAAGAAATAACCTTTACCTTTACTGTTTGTCCCTCTGTGACAAAATCCTTGATTTCGTTTACAAATGTAGGTGCAACCTCTGATATATGTACCATACCTGTACTTCCGTCAGGCAAATCGACAAATGCACCGAATTTTGTAATACCCGAAACCTTACCCTCTAAAACAGAACCTACCTCAAGCGCCATATTGTAAACTCCTTAAAAATAAAATGACCTATCCTTAAAATTAAAACTTAATCACCCGATACGTTTATAAAAACACGTTCACCGGGTTTGATATAGCCGTATATATCACGTGCTTCCTCTTCTATATATTCCGCTTTTTGCTCATCGGTAAAATTGTTTACCTCTGACATTTCATCATTTTTAATCTCTTTAATAACAATTTCATCTCTTATCTTTTGCAGTTCTGCCTTTTTTGCTTCAATAGCGATCGACTGATTTACAATCGTGATTACGGAATATACTGCAAACCCTAAAATTACCAAATAAAGAAGCCAGCGGTTTTTCTTTTTTGGCTTATTCACCTCGACCTCTTTAATGTCAAGCGAATTTTTAGCCTCATTTGATAAATTCTTTCTGACGTTATTTTCATCCATATTTCTCATACTCTTCCTTATTATACCAACTGAATATAAAACCTTTTATCCGTTCTTATTATACAATAAACCCTGCAATTTTTTCAAGGGTTTTACAGTAACTTTTTTAAAAAATTTCAATATTATACAGCACATCTTTTTTGTTTTGATTAAAACGTATGTAAAAACTCTTTTTGTCACTCTGCCTACAGTAAAAAGCATTACAAAAAATCCCATAAGCTCTCCCATACAGGTAAAAAGGCGCACTCTGCCGTTATTGAGTGCAAGCGAAAGAATAAACGTAACAAGAGAAGCGACTGTCATAAATAATATATCAGCCGTTATACACACAGCCCTGCTGTTTTTAAAAAATATCCGCACAAATTCAAAAACGGCATAAATTAAATACAATATAACGCCCGATAAAAGCGAATATAAAAATACAGTTGAATACTCTGTTGAATAATATTGCAAAAGTAACACCCCTGTTTATTTGAACAATTTTGAAAGTATTCCCTTTTGCTGTGATGATGAGTACAAAAGTGAGCTTACGCTACCGTCAATAGTTACCTCTCCTGTTTCGAGCGACAGACGGCTTATGTGCAAACCGCTTCCCTTTATAATAAGCTGTCCGTAGTCGGTAAAAACGTTGACTGTCTGCTCATCAAAGCCTGCTACATCGGTAACGCCTGTTAATGATAACACACTTCTGTTTTCAAGTATAAGTGAATGAGGTGTCATTTGGTTTTTTTGTTCAGACATAAAAAATCCTCCATATAATTCATACGTTATGTATGATTATATGGAGAATTGCACTTAAATATGATACCTTATACAGGTCGATACATTGAGCTTGCGTCCTCTTTTTTTGCAAACTCATTTACAGCAGTCACAGCAACCTTTACGCTTCGTGTGCCGAGCGTTATCTCGATAACATCATTGACCTTAACGTCATAAGACGCTCTGGCTGTTTTGCCGTTCACAAGAACCTTGCCGGCATCACAGGCTTCGTTAGCTACTGTTCTTCTTTTTACAAGGCGAGAAACCTTCAGATATTTATCAAGACGCATTGTATGACTTCCTTTATACAAACAAAGTAAATTACTTGTTTACTGTTTCTTTAAACTGTCTGCCTGCCTTGAATGCAGGAACCTTTGAAGCAGGGATTTCGATTGATTTACCTGTTCTTGGGTCACAGCCTGTTCTTGCGTTTCTTGTGCGCTGTTCAAATGTGCCGAAGCCTACGATCTGAATTTTGTCGCCTGCTGCTACTGTTTCAACGATTGTGTCGATAACTGCTGCAACTGCCTTTTCAGCGTCTTTCTTTGAAATACCACTTTTTTCTGCAACTGATGCGATAAGTTCTGTCTTGTTCATTTAATAATCCTCCAAATAATAATATTTTGTATTTATTTAACTTCATTCCACAGGGAATCGAGTTGCTTAAGTTCAGCCGATTTCATATCGATATTACGCTCGGCTGCGAGCTTTTCTACCTTTTTAAAGCGGCTTATGAATTTGTCGCAGGCGTCATAAAGTGCTTTTTCGCTGTCAACCTTTATAAAGCGTGAAACGTTGACTACAGAGAAAAGCAAATCGCCTAACTCCTCTGCCTGATTCTCTTTATCACCCTTAGCTATTGCCTCTTTCAGCTCACACAGCTCTTCTGAAACCTTGTCTAATGCACCGCTTACATCTTCCCAGTCAAAACCTGATTTTGCGGCTTTTTTCTGAACCTTTTCACTGCGCATAAGTGACGGAAGCGAGCGTGAAACGCTGTCCATAGCGTCGGACTGTGATTTTTGGGATTTTGTCTGCATTTTGATATTATCCCAGTTTTCAAGCACCTTATCGGTAGTATCTGCTATTGTGTCTGAAAAAACGTGCGGATGACGTACAATCAACTTTTTGCAAATACCGTCGCATACGTCGTCAATATTAAAGCTGTTCTTTTCGCTTTCCATTTCTGCGTGAAAAACTACCTGAAGCAAAACGTCGCCCAACTCTTCTTTCAAAAGCTCCTCGTTTTCTGTATCGATTGCTTCAATAACCTCATACGTTTCCTCAATAAAATTACTGCGGATTGACTTATGAGTCTGCTCTCTGTCCCACGGGCAACCGCCGGGAGCACGTAGCAGCTTCATTATACTGACAAGATCTTCAAATTTATAGCTATCCTTTAAAGTAAAAGACAAAGCGATCTCCTCCGTATTAACAAACAGTATTGCGATAAAGCACAAGGCTTATTTTACCTCAACATTTTACATTTTTCAAGTAGCTTTACGATTTTTTCACCTTTTGGCAAGAAATTTAGCTCATTTGCTGTAAAAGTTCGCAATAACAATAAAGATATTATATAAAATAATACCGCTGTTACAACTGAAATCAACAATGACGGTACTAACGGAAGCACCTTTGATGTAAGGCTGTAAGCAAGATATGCGCAAACGGCGCAAATAACAGCCGACAAAAACGGCTTGATTACCGTAGATAAAAAGTCGGGAATTATACCTGAATTTTTGACAAGCTGGTAAATGCCCGCCGTACAGATTAGAATATAGGCTACCAAAGAGCCGACAGCCGCACCCACGATATTTATTTCGATTACGCTTACAAACAGGTAGTTAATAAGCAGTTTTATAATCATACCAACCGAAAAAAGCTTTAACGGCAAATCTGTTCTGCCTACTCCCTGAAGCATACTGCAAATAGGTGTACTGCAGGCTATAAATATTACTGAAATACCCATAACGCTTAAAACCTTTGCGCCAAAGGTGGTTATTACTTCGTCAAAATACACCACTGATATTATCGGCTGTGCAAGCACAAACAGTCCTAAGCCTGCCGGAAATGTTACCATTGTAGTGAGCTTTAGAACTGTTTCTATTGAAAACTTCAGCTCTTTTTTGTTTCCTTTTGTATAAGCCGCAGTTACATTCGGCATAGCAGACGTACCGAATGCCTGAGTCAGAGCCGTTACAATCTGCATAAAGGTAAGGCTGCACGAATAACAGCCCCACAGCGCCGTCTGAATTGTAATTTTGCTTGTATCTCCACCCGGCAGAACTGCGTCGGCAGGTATTGTGTCGTCAAGCATACCGCCGAATTGTGCCAGAAGCGCTTCACGGTTATTTATAGCTGTATTAAACAGGACGTTCTGAATGATAGCCATATCAATAAGTCCTGTTACGCTCATTAAAAGTGCGGCAAGGCCGATGGGAACGGCTGTTTTGATAAGCTTTGAAAGGGTTTCTCTTTTGCTTATGGCGTCTATTGAGTTTTCGTAATACTCCTGCGGTATGCCGTCACCCTTTATTTTAAATCTAAGCCATAAATACAAAAATGCAAACAGACTGCCCAGAACTATACCGCAGATAGCACCCGACACAGAAAAAGAAATTAACGTGTTGAGTGCGTCTGATTCAGATTTAAAGGTAAGTCCGAAAATAGTGCCTGCTTCTTTGTATTGTGCAAGTCCTGTATTCATAACTATGTATGCAAATACAATACCAAGCACAAGCTTTGTTACAGCTTCTATAACCTCTGATACGGCAGTCGGCACCATATTTCTTGTACCTTCAAAATAACCTCTGTAAATGGAAACAAGACAGCCGGTTATGATAATGGGCGAAAGCGTAAGCACGGGGTAAATTGCATACGGTGACTGAATGAGCTTAACATACCAGAAGCTTGAGCCTACCATAATCAAAAAGCAGACAATACCCATAAGCGCAAAAAGAGGCTTTGACAGTCTGTGAATTCTGCGTGTATCCTTATATCTGCCCTGTGTTGTGCTTTCTGAAATAAGACGTGAAACTGCTATGGGCAGTCCTGCCGAAGCTACCGTAAACAGTACGTTGTAAATCTCGTAGGCATTGCTTAAAAGACCTGCACCGATTGAAGCGTATTCTCCGCCTAATGTGCTGTAAACATTAGTGATGAGGATTTTATACAAAAAGCCTATCAGCTTTACAACAATCATACTGACGCTCAAAACTGCGGCACCTTTTAAAAAGGAACGTGAGGAATTCCCCTTTGAGTTATCTATAGACAAGTTATATCACCTATTTTAAATTTGTTATTAGTCTGCCTGATTGATTTCGGTTGCAAACTCTAAGTCCTCTTCACTTACAGGCTCAGCCTTTGGTTCTGCGTTATTCAGCTTTTCACCGCATTTGTTACAAAAGGCTGAATCCTTGTCAAGCTCTGCCTTGCAAACAGGGCAGATAATTTTATTCTTTGTCTTTGCAATAAGGCTTTTTGTTGCTTCCAACTCATCAAAAAGTGTGTCAAGCTCGTCAGCAATTCTTGCAGGTGCAGTTCCCTTTGGCAGGTCTGACCTGAAGGCTTTGTAGATTTCAATTCCTAACTCCTGATACTTTTTTGAAATTGAGTTTTCGATGCCTGCTTCTGTAATTTTTAGCTTTGATACATCGATAAAGCTTTCTGCTTTTTTGCCGACAGCTGAAGCCGCCGCCTTTGCATTTACTACTGCGTCGTCAAAAATTCCCATAAAACATCTTCCTTCCTGATATTATTATATTTGATTATAGCACTGACAAGTGCGTTATTCAAGCGAGATTATTATTTCAGATAAAACTCTTTTATTGCGTCTTTTCTTTTCATAAGCTCGTCAAAGCGTGTGTTATATTCATATGGGTATTTGTGATTAAATATACGAACAAGCTGTTCGCTTTTATATCTTTTGAGCTTTGTAACGGCTCCTGCTCCGCAGGCTAAAACGGTGTGCGTTTCGTCCATTACATACACGTTGTAAAGACCCTCACTGCCCTTTTTTGACCAGCCTGTGTTTTCAAGGTTGCCTGTCATTCTACTCTGTCTGTAAAGGTAGTACGGTATGTAGTCGCATTGTGTGAGCTTTTCATTTGAATAATCTATCATTTCACAGGCTCTTATTGAGTCGTCCTTGTAAAGCCTTACACCCTGCCCTGTCAGATCCGAGCTTCGCTTCATAGAAAGCGTGTGAACCGTTATGCTCTTTGGCTCAAGTTCGCAAACGGTATCAAGCGTATATTTAAAGCTTCGCACCGTATCTGTCGGCAAGCCTGCTATTAAATCCATATTTATATGCTCAAAGCCGACACTTTTTGCAAGGTTATAGGCATCTATTGACTGCTGTGCTGTATGCTGTCTGCCGATAGTTCTAAGCACATCGTCATTTAGCGTCTGCGG
>CAMFTQ010000013.1 GCA_945988865.1 uncultured Anaeromassilibacillus sp. | reverse complement strand
AGCAAATAGATTTTGACGAAACGATAAAAAAGGTAAAAACCTACCACGCAAGCGGCAGCTTTGCGTTTAATCAGCCGTTATTTACAGACGAAAAATCATACAATGACTTTAAACTTCGCCACAGCAAAGCAACGGTAGAGCAGAAAAGTCTTGAAGGCTATAAGGGCAAGGCGTACATAGGAATGGACGCAGGCTCTACAACGGTAAAGGCTGTAGTTCTGGGAGAAAGCGGAGAGCTTCTCTATTCAAAATATATGCCCTCAAAGGGAAATCCCGTTGAGCTTATCAAGGGCTGTCTTGAAGAAATTTACTCTATCTGCCCCGACATTGACATAGCAGGCTCGGCTGTAACAGGCTACGGTGAGGACATTATAAAAAATGCGTTCTCTGTCGATATAGGAGTTGTAGAAACTATAGCTCACTTTACGGCGGCTAAGTTTTTTATGCCTGATGTTGAATTTATTATCGACATCGGCGGTCAGGATATAAAGTGCTTTAAAATACGCAACGGCGCTATTGACAACATCTTCCTGAATGAGGCTTGCTCGTCAGGCTGCGGCAGCTTTTTGCAGACGTTTGCAAATGCACTCGGCTACTCTATTGCCGACTTTGCAAATTTAGGACTTTTTGCAAAACAGCCTGTTGACTTAGGCTCACGCTGTACCGTATTTATGAATTCCTCTGTAAAGCAGGCGCAAAAGGACGGCGCAACTATTGAGGATATTTCGGCAGGTCTGTCGCTGAGCGTTGTTAAAAATGCGCTTTACAAGGTTATCAGAGCGTCAAGTCCCGAAGAGCTTGGCAGACGAATTGTTGTTCAGGGCGGTACGTTCTTAAACGATGCTGTATTACGTGCCTTTGAGCTTGAAATGGGCGTTGAGGTTATCCGCCCGAATATTGCAGGACTTATGGGAGCGTACGGCGCAGCACTCTACTCAATGAGCAAATCAAACGGCAAAAGCACAATTATCACAAAGCAGGAGCTTGACAGCTTTGAGCATAAAATTTCTGTTGTCAACTGCGGTCTTTGCCCCAACAACTGCCGACTTACGGTAAACTCCTTCTCAGGCGGCAAGAAGTTTATTGCAGGCAACCGCTGTGAACGTCCGGTAACTAAAAAAGCACCCGATGACAGCCTTAATATGTATAGCTACAAGCTTAAGCTTTTAGAGGAATACAAGCCTGTCAAGGGAAAAAGAGGTAAAATCGGACTTCCGCTCGGTCTTAATATGTACGAGCTTTTACCGTTCTGGCACACGTTCTTTACAAGCCTTGGCTTTGAGGTAGTACATTCTCCGTATTCAAGCAGAAAGCTATACACCTTAGGACAGCAGACTATACCGTCAGATACAGTCTGCTTCCCTGCAAAGCTTATGCACGGACATATACAGTCGCTTATAAACGATGGCGTTAAGACTATCTTTTACCCCTGTCTTTCATACAACATTGACGAGGGACTGGGCGACAATCATTACAACTGCCCTGTTGTAGCATATTACCCCGAGGTTATCAAAAACAATATGGGCGATATTGAAAAGGTAACATTCATAAAGGATTACTTAGGTATTCACCGCAAAAAGGATTTCCCAAAAAAGGCACACGAAGCGCTTACTAAATATTTTGACGATATTACGCTTGCCGAGGTCAAAAAAGCCGCCGCTGCCGCATATAACGAGTATGACAGATATTTTGAAAAAGTGCGTAAGCAGGGCGATGAAATCATAAGACAAGCCGAAGAAAAGGGTATGCAGATTATCGTTCTGTCGGGCAGACCGTACCATATTGACCCCGAAATCAACCACGGTATCGACAAGCTGATAGCAGGCTTTAACGTGGCTATTGTGTCGGAGGACGTTGTTTCCTGTCGAGTAGAAAAATTCAGAACGTCTGTATTAAATCAGTGGACATACCACTCACGTCTTTATGCAGCCGCCAAATATATAAGCGACAAGGACAATATGAACCTCGTTCAGCTTGTTTCATTCGGCTGCGGAGTTGACGCAATCACGACAGACGAGGTAAGAGAAATTCTTGAAAAAAGCGGAAAAATTTACACGCAGATTAAAATTGACGAAATAACAAACCTCGGTGCAGTCAAAATCCGTCTGCGCAGCCTGCTTTCTGCTATCGGCAAGGACTAAGAATAAAGGAGCGTGAAGCTTATGGCTCAGTTAAAATATGACAAAACAGGACGTCTTATCTTTACAAAGGAAATGAAAAATGAATACACAATCTTAGCCCCTATGATGGCGCCTATTCACTTTACACTTATTTGCAAGGTGTTTACCCACTACGGCTACAATGTTGAGCTTCTTGATACAGACGGCCCCGAAATTGCCCAGACGGGTCTTAAATATGTTCATAACGACACCTGCTATCCGGCGCTTCTCGTTATAGGTCAGCTTATAAATGCGCTCGAAAGCGGAAAATATGACGTTAACAAAACAGCACTGATGATTACCCAGACGGGCGGTGGCTGTCGTGCGTCAAACTACATTCATCTGCTCAGAAAGGCTCTTAAAAAAGCCGGACTTGAACAAGTGCCTGTTATTTCTCTTAACCTTTCGGGACTTGAAAAAAACGAAGGCTTTTCGCTGACGCTGCCGATGATAAGAAGAATTATCGCAGGTCTTGTTTACGGCGATGTGCTTATGCTTTTGAGCAATCAGACAAAGCCGTATGAGGTACAAAAGGGCGAGAGTATGTCGCTCGTGCAGAAATGGACAGATGACCTTTCAAACCAATTTGCAAAGGGCGAAGGCTTTGCAAATAATGAGATGGACAAAAATCTTGACGAAATTGCAAAAGCCTTTTCTGAAATAAAGCTTAATAAAACAAACAAAATCAAGGTCGGCATTGTCGGCGAGATTTACGTAAAATACGCTCGTCTTGGCAACAACGATTTAGAGGATTTTCTGGCACAGCAGGACTGCGAGGTTTGTCTGCCGGGAATTATGGGGTTTGCACTGTTCAAGGTTGACAACCGTCTTGAAGATATAAAGCTGTATGGTGGCAACAAGCTAAAGTACAATGTTATAAAAATCCTGTTTGACTACTTGGAGTCTATGGAAGAAAAGATGATTAAATATACAGCAAAGCACGGCTTTGTACCGCCGTCATCCTACAAGCACACAAAAAGCCTTGTAAAGGGAGTTATCGGCTACGGCAGTAAAATGGGCGAGGGCTGGCTCTTAACAGCAGAAATGCTGGAGCTTGCCGAATCAGGCTTTGAGAATATAGTCTGCGCACAGCCGTTTGGCTGTCTGCCAAATCACATAAACGGCAAGGGCGCAATCAGAAAAATCAAAAGCATTAACCCAAGGGCAAACATTGTAGTTATTGACTATGATCCGGGCGCACCGAGAGTTAATCAGGAAAACAGAATTAAGCTGATGCTTGCAGTTGCAAAGGAGCAGCTTGAAAGCTCTGATAATCAGACAGTAACAGAAAGCACAGCAGAAACAAAGACACCGGCACAGTCACATAAATAAAAGCAAACAGCAGGGTGTATCAATTAAGCGTTGATACACCCTGCTGTTTAAATTTATATTTACGACTTGTCACCCGGCTTTGAGAACACCGACGCAATAAGTCCGAAAATTATCGCCGCCGTTATGCCTGCCGCCGCCGCTGTCAGACCGCCTGTCAATACACCCAACAGTCCCTTTGACATAACCTCCTCTTTTACTCCCTCGGCTATTGCATAGCCAAAGCCCGACAAAGGCACAGTTGCTCCTGCTCCTGCAAAATTTACAATCGGCTCATACAGTCCTATTGCTCCCAAGGCTACACCTATCACAACATAGGCTACAAGTATTCGTGCAGGAGTGAGCTTTGTTTTGTCAATCAATATCTGACCGATTACACAGATAAGTCCTCCCACCCAGAAAGCATTAAAATATTCCACGTTACCACCCTTTTCATTTATTTAACAATGTTATGTGTATTTTTTCGGTATTTATTCACCCGTGCCGGAAGAAAAACCTTTGAAATGTGATAATTATATGAATAATTGTGACAATTATTTAAAATTTTCTCAAAAGTATGTTTTTTCCTGTGAAATTGTTGTATAATCATACTGGCTTATTCGGCGGTTATACTTTCCCGCCAAAAAAGTATAAGGAGTGAAAATAATGGTTGAGGTTAAAAACCTTACTAAATGCTACGGCGACATCAAAGCTATCGACAACATCAGCTTTTCTGTCGAAGCAGGCGAGGTTCTGGGCTTTTTAGGGCCAAACGGCGCCGGCAAATCAACTACTATGAATATTATTACAGGGTACTTAAGCTCTACAAGCGGTACGGTAACAATAGGCGGAAAGGATATTCTTGACGACCCCAAAGGCGCAAAGTCACAAATCGGCTATCTGCCCGAAATACCGCCTCTTTATGTTGATATGACGGTAGAAAAGTATCTTGAATTTGTTTTTGAGCTTAAAAAGGTGCGTCTGCCTAAAAAAGAACACATTTTAGATGTAATGAAGCAGGTCAAAATCGACCACGTAGCACAGCGACTTATCAAGAATTTGTCAAAGGGTTACAAACAGCGTGTAGGCTTTGCTCAGGCACTTATCGGCAATCCTCCCGTGCTTATTCTTGACGAGCCGACAGTAGGCCTTGACCCGAAGCAGATTATAGAAATAAGAAATCTTATAAAAAGCCTTGGCAAAAAGCACACCGTCATCCTGTCATCACACGTGCTGTCGGAAATCTCTGCAACGTGCGACAGAATTGTTGTAATAGCAAACGGCAAGCTCGTAGCTGACGCTAAAACAGATGAGCTTTCGGCGGCTATCGAGGGCGAGAGAAAGCTGCTCGTTGAGGTGCAAGGCTCACAGTCAGACATCATAAACGCAATAAAAGCAGTAGACGGTGTTATTAACGTAAAGAAAAGCCGTGACACAGGCGCAAACTCTGCCGAATATCTTGTTGAATATGATTTCGGTGCTGATGTCAGAAAGGACCTGTTCTTTGCGCTTGCGGGTGCAAGCTGTCCGATCCTCGGAATGAAAAATTCACAAAAAACGCTTGAGGAAGCATTCCTTATGCTTACAACGGGCGATACTTCAGCCCTGATGGGAGGTAAAAAATAATGACAGCTATATTAAAAAGGGAGTTAGGCTCCTTCTTTCATTCGGCAATCGGCTACATAGTTCTGGCTGTGTTCTATGCCTTTGCAGGACTGTTCTTTTATCTTTACTGCCTGTATTCAAACAGCGCAAGCCTTACTAATGTTTTCGGCAATATGTTTTTGGTAATTCTGTTTGTTGTACCGATTATTACGATGAAATCCTTCAGCGAAGAACGCAAGCAGAAAACAGAGCAGGCGTTGCTTACGTCACCTGCGAGCATTTTTCAGATAGTAATGGGTAAATTCTTAGGCGCATTTGTAATGTACTGCATCTGTATTGCAATTTTCCTTGTATTTGCGCTTGTAATATGCTTTTTCACTACACCGCAGTGGTCTGTTGTGCTTGGCAACTTTGTCGGAGTATTGCTTTTAGGTGGGGCGCTTATCGCTATTGACATCTTTATTTCTTCTCTGACAGAAAGTCAGGTTATATCGGCGGTTGTCGGCGTTGCGGCAGGTCTTGTAATCTATATGCTTGATTCGCTTGCATCACTTGTTACAGTTGATTTTATTAAAACAATTATTTCTTCAATATCGTTTTTACCGCATTACACTAACTTTACCAACGGCATTTTCAATCTTGCCGACATTGTATTTTTTGCAAGCGTTGTAGGAATATTCTTATTCCTTACAGTCAGAGTTTTTGAAAAGAAACGCTGGAGCTAAGGGAGGTAATTAAAATGAGCTTAGATAATAAGGATATAATTTCGGAAAATACCGAAAATACAGAAAATAAAACAGAAAAGCAGAAAAAAGAGAAAAACAGAAAAAAGCTGTCGCTCAAAAGGTTTTTCACATCAAGGGCGGCTAAGCGAGGCTGGCTGTCAATTCTTATGACAGTTTTGTTTATCGCTGTTGTAGTAGTTCTTAACATTGTTACAAATCTGCTTGTTGACAGGTTCCCTGCTTTGTCGGCAGACCTTACGTCAAACAAGGTGTTTGAAATACAGCAGGAAACAATAGACTATATTAAGGGTATCGACACAGACGTAACAATCACTGTTCTTGCAGAGGAAAACACGCTTGCTAATTCGGGCAATCCGTATTATTTACAGGCATACAAGCTCTTTAAGCAGTTTGCACAGTACTCTGACAAAATTGAGCTGAAGTACGTAGATCCGGCGGCAAATCCCACATATCTTGACAATTACAGCGGAATAGATAAAAATGCTTCGTCTAATCTTGTAATTATAGAAAACGGAAAAAGCGGTACAAAGAAGGAGCAGTCGCAGTACAAGGTGCTTCAGGCAACCGATCTGTTCAAGGTAGAAACAGACAGCTACACATCCTCGCAGTATATGTCAGGCTCTGATGTAGAGCAGGCTGTAACAACAGCAATTCTAAACGTCACAAGCACAGATAAGGTTAAGGTTTCTCTTATCACAGGAGTAGGCGAAAACGAGGACTATTACAGCGCACTTGTAAAGCTGCTCGAAAACAACGCATACGAGGTTACAAAAACATCAATAGTAACTCAGGAAATCGACAGCGAAGCAAAAATAGCTGTTCTTTTTGCACCGACAGTTGACCTTACAAAGGAGTCTGTAAAGAAAATCGAGAGCTTTCTGGGCAATAACGGCAACTACGGCAAGTCGCTTCTTTATATTCCTTCATCAGATCAGGTAGAAACACCAAACCTTGATAGCCTTCTTGAAAACTGGGGAATGAAGCTAAGCGACGGTATTGTATATGAAACAGACTATACAAGAGTTCTGCAAAGCGGATATTTCTACTTTATCACAGATTACACAGAAAACTATATAAACGGACTTAAAAATCCGACTGTACCTGTAGTAACAGCCTTCCCACGTGCAATTACAATCACAGATACCGACAAGGCAGCATCACTTTTGACAACATCAGAACAGGCAGGCATTATGCCGTTTGGCGCAGGCGAGGACTTTAACCCTGAGGACGGACTTAAAAACGAAGTGCTAAACATTGCCGCCGTTGCAAAAACGTCATCCGAAACAACATCATCTCATATAGTAGTATTCGGCTCTGACTTTATGGTAAGCGACAGCATATTTGCAACAACGAGCTTTAACAACTCAACATACACAATAAACCTTTTCAATACTCTTGCAGATCGTGACGACTTAGGCATTACAATCGAGGGAAAAGCAGTTGAAAACAAAGAGCTTGGTCTGACAAGCGTTAACGACCCGTTTGTTGTAATAATTTCAATCTTCCTCAGATTTATTCTGCCGTTAGGCATTTTGATTGCCGGTCTAAGCGTTTGGCTTGTAAGGAGGAACAAGTAATGAAAAAGAATTTAAAGCTGATTTTAATTATAGGCGGTGCGCTTATAATCGCAGTTGCGGCTCTGCTTCTGCTTCTGTTTTTACCTAAGGAAAATAAAGAAAATCCGATGGATAATATTGACCCGGGTACAAATATTTCTGTAGCCACAAGTGACGAGGGAATGCTTGAGGCGGTAGTTGAAACAACTCCTCAGGGCGAGCTTGAAAACAACAGCTACGGTACGCTTATCGACTCAACGCCTATGAAAATCAAGCAGGTTGACGTTGAAAACGAGTACGGAAGCTTTACCGTTACATCATACACGCCTACCATAACCGAAACGAACGAGGATGGCGAAGAAGAAACAAAAACAGACACTACCGTTTACACGCTTGTAGGCTTTGAGGATTTCACCCTTGCAACGGGAATACCCGATATGGTGGCAAATGACGCCGCAACGCTCGAATTTACAAAGGTTGCAAACGTAAAGGGCGAAAACCTTTCCGATTACGGACTTGACAAGCCAAGAGCTACAGCCACAATTCAGTACACAGACGGCTCAAAGGCTGTTGTAAAGGTAGGCAGTGTTGCTCCGTCAGAAAAGGGAGTATATGTAGCCTTCGGCTCAAACGACACCGTATATCTTGTTGACGAGGGCGAGGTTGACGGCTATCTTGTAAATCTGCTGGAATTTTTCGACCCCAACATCAACAAAGCTCCCAATAACGAGAACAACGCAAGATTTTCAAAAATCACAATAAGCGGCAGCAATTTCCCGAAAGAGATCGTAATGGAACAGAACAACAGCGACACTGTTTCTGCTTACTATAAGCTGACAGCGCCCGAAAACGTGTTTGTAAATGTCACAGAGGGCAGTAAAATTACAGGCGGAATAAGAGGTCTGTACGCCGAGGAGGTTGTCTGCGTAAATCCGACAGACGCTCAGCTTGAGCAGTACGGCTTAAAAACACCTTACGCAAAAATCAAGGCAGAGTATCCCGACACAACGGTAAATCTTATGGCTTCAAAGCCTGATTCAGATGGTATGGTTTGCCTTATGACAGGTGGAGGCAAGCTGATTTACAAGATAAAATCAGACAAGGTTGCGTGGGCGGTAACAAGCTATGACGCTTTAATGAGCGAATATGTTATTTATCCAAAGTCAGATGTTATTACATCTCTTAAAGTAAATGACGGTGCAAACAGCTACAGCTTCACAGTCAAGACAGAAACAAAAAAGACAACGGATGATGACGGCAACGAAACAAGCGAAACTATCAAAAAAGCTTTCTACGGCAGTAAAAACCTGACGCTTTCTAACTTTGAGGTAATGTGTCAGAAGCTTACGGAGCTTACAAGAAATGACGTTGTAACAGCCACACCGAGCGGACCTGTTGTAATGAGCTTTGAATACGGCTACTCAACAGACAGAGCAAACGACGTTGTTACAATTTATAACGACGGCAAGGTTGACGAGTACTTGGCTGTATTAAACGGCAAATCAGTCGGCCACGTATCAAAGGCGACTGTAGATAAAATCAAGACCTACCCTGCAAAGGTAGCAAAGGACGAAAAAATCACAGGATAATAAAACAAAGGCTGTATCAGAAATTTTGCTTTTCTGATACAGCCTTTTTATTGCTTTTTATTTTGCAAAAGCCGCCGCTATTATTCATTATTCATTAAACTAAATCCTCAATAAGTCCTGCCGCAAACTCCACAAGCTCTGAACAGGGACGCTTTTTATAATACTGTTCGGTACGCTCTGATGGTATGGGACTGCTTTTTTCAGCCTTTGAAAGTCCTAACAGCTCCCGACATACGATAGAGCCGTTTTCTTCCTTATATTTTTCTGCGTACTGCTGAACCTTTTTGTAAAGCTGTGCTTTAAGCTCGTTTGCCTTTGGGTCGTCATAGCCGTATTTAAGACCTAAAACCATAGTCATACCGCTTACCGCACCGCACACCTCTCTCATTCTGCCAAAGCCACCGCCAAAGCCGGAGCTTATTTTCATAGCGGTACTAAAGTCAATGCCGAAATCCTCTGCATATGCGCCGAAAACAGCCTGAGAACAATTATATCCGTCTAAAAATAGCTTTTTGGCAAGCTGCGCTTTATCTGACATATTATCACCTTTTTCAAAAATCTTTTACAAAATTATAGCATACAAATTGATTTTAAACAAGACTTCAGAAGCCGTATAGCTAAACAGTGATAAAACTGACAACTAATTTGTAAAAATTCTTAATTTTTGTTGACATTTTAACAAAAAATGATATTATATAAATGTGAAAGGTATATGCAGTAAATACTACTGAACGTCAGAGGAATCAGAATTTTTTATATGCTTTTGTAAACAGGAGGAATTATTTATGCGTAAAAATCATACATGGGTCTGGATTGTTTCTATTATCGCAGGCGTTGCCGCACTGACAGCCGCTTTGACCTCGTTTTTTGTACTAAAAGAGAAAAAACGCAGGGACGATGAAGAGCTTGAAGCATATTTAGAGGATTCAATTCAATAAGCATTAGTTTAAATTTTTCACTGATACGGCAGAAGCTGCGCTTATGACGCAGCTTCTTTTTTTGAGGTAAATAAAATGAATATATATGTAAGACAATTTGAGAAAAATGATATAAGTCAGGCTGTGCAGATATGGAACGACATTGTAAATGACGGTAACGCATTTCCGCAGACAGAGGAGCTTGACGAAAGAACAGGACTTGATTTTTTTAACAGCCAGACATACACAGCCGTTGCGATAGATACAGAAAGCAATACCGTTATAGGACTTTATATTCTGCACCCTAACAACGTGGGCAGATGCGGTCATATATGCAACGC
>CAMFTQ010000012.1 GCA_945988865.1 uncultured Anaeromassilibacillus sp. | reverse complement strand
ACCTAAGCCTTCGTCGGCAGCGTCAGATGTGTATAAGAGACAGATATAATATTAAGGCATTACGCACGTTGTTGCTTATCAGACAGGTGCATATTTATTATGTTAATACTGATAAAATCAAAAGCACAGCGGAGGTTTTAACCTAAGGAGGAAATAAAAATGGCAGTAGTATCAATGAAACAACTTTTAGAGGCAGGCGTTCACTTCGGTCACCAGACAAGAAGATGGAACCCTAAGATGGCTCGTTACATCTTCACAGAGCGTAACGGTATCTACATCATCGACCTTCAGAAGACTGTTAAAAAGCTCGAAGAGGCTTACAACTTTGTTCGTGACCTTTCAACAGAGGGCAAGAGCGTTCTCTTCGTAGGCACAAAGAAGCAGGCTCAAGAGTCAGTTAAGGAAGAGGCATTACGTGCAGGCGCTTACTATGTAAACGCAAGATGGCTTGGCGGTATGCTCACAAACTTCACTACAATCAAGAGAAGAATCGGCAGATTAAAGCAGCTCCGTGCTATGGAGAGCGATGGCACATTCGATTTACTTCCAAAGAAAGAAGTAATCAAATTAAACCTTGAAATCGAAAAGCTCGAGAAGTTCTTAGGCGGTATCAAGGATATGGATCAGATTCCGGGCTGTCTTTTCATCGTAGACCCAAGAAAAGAAAGAATTGCAGTTTCAGAAGCAAAGAAATTAGGTATTCCTGTTGTTGCTATCGTTGACACAAACTGCGATCCTGATGACGTTGACTACGTAATCCCGGGCAACGATGACGCTATCCGTGCAGTTAAGCTTATCGCAGGCGCTATGGCTTCAGCTATTATTGAGGGCAGAGAAGGCAAGATGGGTGCTGCTGAAATCGTAGAAGAAGACGAAGCAGATACAGTAGAAGAATAATTTGTGTTAAATACAATCCAATTTTTAAGAAAGGATGACATAAAATGGCATTTACAGCACAGGACGTAAAAACATTAAGAGAAAAAACAGGCTGCGGTATGATGGACTGCAAAAAGGCTTTAACACAAGCAAACGGCGATATGGACGCAGCTATCGACTTTTTAAGAGAGCAGGGTCTTGCAAAGCAGGCTAAGAAAGCAAGCAGAATTGCAGCAGAGGGCGTAGCTTACGCTTGCACCAACGATACAAACACAGAGGGTGTTGTTATAGAGGTAAACGCAGAAACAGACTTCGTAGCAAAGAACGACAGCTTCCAGGCTTTCGTTAAGACTTGCGCAGATACAGTAATGGCTCAGAATCCTGCTGACGTTGACGCACTTCTCGCTTTAAAGGCAGAGGGTTCAGAAATGACAATCGCAGAGCTTTTACAGGAAAAGGTTCTCACAATCGGCGAAAACATCAAAATCCGCCGTTTTGACAAGGTTTCTTCACCTTGCGTTGCTTACGTACACGCAGGCGGAAAAATCGGCGTTCTCGTAACATTTGAAACAGACCTTGCCGATAAGCCTGAGTTCGTAGCTTACGGTAAAGACTTAGCTATGCAGATCGCTGCTTTAAACACACCATACCTCAACAAAGAGTCAGTTCCTGCTGACGTTTTAGAGCACGAAAAGAAGATTATGACAGAGCTTGTTATGAACGAGGGCAAGCCTGCTGCTATTGCCGAGAAAATCGTTATGGGTAAAATCGGCAAATACTATAAAGAAAACTGCCTGTTAGATCAGGAGTTCGTTAAGGATAACAAGATGAACATTCAGCAGTACACAGACGCTACTGCAAAGAGCCTTGGCGGTTCTATCAAGGTTACAGGCTTCATTCGCTACGAGAAGGGCGAGGGTCTTGAAAAGCGTCAGGACGATTTTGCGGCTGAAGTTGCAAGTATGGTTAAATAATTATCATTACCTAATATTTATCGGGCAGAGTATAAATTCTGTCCGATTTTTATTTTTTACCAAAAATTTTTGTTATTTTGCATATATTTACTGTTATCACTTTACAAAATACAAGATATAGTGTATTATTATTTTGACTATAAAATTAAGGCGGTGTATTCCAGATGGAAACAAAATACAAAAGAATTTTACTAAAGCTTTCCGGTGAATCTCTTGCAGGCGATCAGAAAATGGGCATAAATGACGAAACTGTACGTTCTTTTTGCGAGCCTATCAAAAAGTGTGTAGAAGCAGGTGTAGAGGTTGGCATCGTTGTAGGCGGCGGTAACTTCTGGCGAGGAAGAAGCAGTGAAAATATGGACAGAGCAAGAGCAGACCATATGGGTATGCTTGCAACTACCATAAACGCACTCGGTGTAGCTGACGCTTTGGAGCAGCTCGGAGTTCCTGTCAGAGTTCAGACGGCTATTTCAATGCAGCAGATTGCAGAGCCGTACATTCGCAGCCGTGCAATAAGACACCTTGAAAAGGGCAGAGTTGTAATTTTCGGCTGTGGTACAGGCAACCCGTTCTTTAGCACTGACACAGCTGCGGCTCTTCGTGCGGCTGAAATTGACGCTGAAATCATTTTCAAGGCTACTATGGTTGACGGCGTTTATGACAGCGACCCTAAGAAGAATCCGAACGCAGTAAAGTACAACACAATTAAGTACGAAGAAATTTTAAGCAAGGACTTAGCCGTTATGGACAGCACTGCGGCATCTCTTTGCAAGGACAATAATATCCCGATTTTAGTATTCAGCGTAGAAAACCCCGACAATATCTTTGCTGCTGTCTGCGGTGAAGAGGTCGGAACACTTGTAGTAAAATAATCATAGCCTTAGGAGGATTTTAATATGAAAGAGCAACTAAATAAAGCGTCACAACGTATGCAAAGACGAATTGATCACCTTACTGATGAGTACGCCGCAATTCGTGCAGGCAGGGCAAATCCGGCAGTTCTTGACAAGATTTTTGTCGATTACTACGGCACAGCAACTCCTATCAATCAGCTTGCGGCTGTTTCTGTTGCAGAAGCAAGAATTTTAACTATTCAGCCTTGGGATGCGTCTGTACTTCGTCCTATCGAAAAGGCAATTCAGACATCTGATTTAGGCATCAATCCCCAGAACGACGGTAGAATTATCCGCATTACATTTCCGCCGCTTACAGAGGACAGACGTAAGGAAATCGTAAAGGATATTTCAAAGCTTGCCGAGGACTGCAAGGTTCAGATCAGAAATGTTCGCCGAGAAGCCATTGATAAACTCAAGGAAATGAAAAAATCTGGCGAGCTTACAGAGGACGATCTAAAGCAGGGCGAGAAAAAAATGCAGGATTTAACAGATAAATTTGTCAAAGAGGTTGACGCAATATCTGATAAAAAGCAAAAAGAAATTATGGAGATATAATATGGCTTTTTTTGGCAAAAGCAAGGATTCCGAATTTGATATATCGTCTGTCACAGTACCGACACATATAGGAATTATAATGGACGGCAACGGCAGATGGGCAAAAAAAAGAGGACTCCCACGCAGTGCAGGGCATAAAGCAGGCGGTAAAAACTTTCGCACAATTACACGTTATTGCAGTGATATCGGCGTTAAATACCTGACTGTATATGCTTTTTCGACCGAAAACTGGAAGCGTCCTCAGGATGAAATATCAGCTCTGATGCTTCTGTTCAAATCATATCTTGAGGAAGCCTTAAACGATTTTCAGGACGACAGCATTGTGGTTAAATTTATCGGTGACAAAAGCCGTTTTGACAAAGAGCTTCGGGAGCTGATGATAAGAACAGAGGAAGGCTCCGCCCACCGTGACGGTATGGTGCTCAATATTGCTATGAATTACGGCAGTCGTGATGAAATCGTAAGAGCAGCCAGAACGCTTGCTCAGAAGGCACTTGATAATAAAATATCACCCGATGACATAACAGAGCAGATGTTTGCCGATAATTTATACACAAAGGGTCAGCCTGATCCCGATTTAATCATAAGACCGAGCGGTGAATACAGAATTTCAAACTTCTTGCTCTGGCAATGTGCATATTCGGAATTTGTCATTATGGATAAGCTGTGGCCCGATTTTACAAAAGAGGACTTAAACAGCGCAATTCTTGAATTTGCAAAACGCAGCCGCCGTTTTGGCGGAGTATAACTATAAATAAACTCAGATAGGAATAAATTAAAAATGAAAATACGCATTATTTCAGCCGTAATTGGCATTCTGGTGGTTGTGGGATTGCTCATAATCGGTGAGATTATCCCCATAGTACTCTATACGGTTTTGTCATTAGTATCAGCAATTACATTAAGTGAGCTTTTAAATGCAAAGGGAATATTGTCAGATTTCAAAATCTCTGTCCCTACTTTATTGTTCGGAATTCTGACGCCCTTGCTCTCAACAACTCCTTTCAAATTTATTCCTATCTTTTTATTTGTACTGACTCTTTTTACAGTTTTAATCTTGTTTAATGACAAGGTAAAGCTTGAAGATATTTTATATGTAATCACAACATCAATTCTTGTAGTTGCCTGCTTTTGCTGTATGGTTTTGTCCTGTGATTTTCACAACGGACTTTACACATCGTTTTATGTTGTTCTTTGTCTTGCTATTCCGTGGATTGCAGACGGAGGCGCATATTTTACAGGCACATTTTTCGGTAAACACAAGCTCTGCCCAAAAATAAGCCCTAAAAAAACAGTTGAGGGTGCTGTCGGCGGAGTTGTGGCAGGAATAATCGGCGGAGTTCTTATCGGTGTTGTATATCAGTATTTGATTTACAGAAATGTAAGTGTGAATTTTGTCCTGCTTGCCGTTGTCGGAATTGTAAATTCTGTTTTATCTATTATTGGCGACCTCAGCTTTTCTTTGATAAAACGAAGCTGTCACATCAAGGACTTCGGCTCTGTAATTCCGGGACACGGCGGCTTGCTCGACAGATTTGACAGCGTTGTTTTCACAGCACCCATTATATTCTTAGCAGGTCAATATTTTGCATTTTTACAGTAAGAGGCGAAAAATGACAAATTCAATTTCAATTTTAGGTTCAACAGGCTCAATCGGTACACAGGCTCTTGACGTTGCAGAAAAGCTGGGTATCAGCGTAACAGCACTGACTGCCAATAAAAACATAGCGGTGCTTGAACAGCAGGTTCGCAAATACAAACCAAGGCTTGCTGTTGTTTTTGACGAAACGCTTGCAAATGAGTTTAAAGCGTCTGTCAAGGATACTGACGTTAAGGTGCTAAGCGGTATGGACGGCTTAATAGAGGCGGCAACCGATAAAAACGCAGATTTAGTTTTAAACTCTGTTGTCGGTATGGTGGGTCTTTGCCCTACATTGGCGGCGGCAAATGCAAAAAAGAACATAGCTCTTGCAAATAAAGAAACGCTTGTTGCAGGCGGCAGCCTTGTTATGGACGCAGTGCGTAAAAACGGTGTTTCTCTTTATCCTGTTGACAGCGAACATTCAGCTATTTTTCAGTGCCTTCAGGGTATGCCTGACGGTAAATCGCTTAAAAAGCTGATACTTACAGCGTCAGGAGGTCCGTTTTTCGGCAAAACAAAAGACGAGCTTTTAAACGTTACATTAGAGCAGGCACTCAACCACCCGAACTGGAGTATGGGTGCAAAAATAACGGTAGATTCCGCCACAATGATGAACAAAGGACTTGAAATCATAGAAGCCTCGTGGCTTTTTGATATGCCTGTTGATAAAATCGACGTTGTTGTTCACCGTGAAAGCGTTATTCATTCAATGATTATGTATTCCGACAATTCCGTTATAGCACAGATGGCACTGCCCGATATGCGTATTCCCATTCAGTATGCGATAACATATCCGCATCATATACCGTCGCCTGTTTCGGAGCTTGATTTGTCAAAGGTCGGCACAATGACGTTTGCAAAGCCTGATTACGATACGTTTTTATGCTTAAACACCTGTAAAAAGGCGATGAAAATCGGCAAAACTGCACCTGCAATAGCAAACGGTGCAAACGAGCAGGCTAACGAAATGTTCAGAAACGGCAAAATCTCATTTTTAAAAATCGGCGAGCTTGTCAGCGAAGCTGTAGAAAGCATAAAGCCGACAGAAATAAACAGCCTTGACGACGTTCTTTCAGCCGATAAAGCGTCAAGAGAATTTGTAATAAATCAAATCGGCAAATAATTCTTAATTTGGGTAAAAAATTTGGAGATGGTATTATCACAACAGCAGCACTTATTATTATCGGAGTATTATTATTTGAGCTTATTATTTTTCTGCACGAGGGCGGTCATTTTATCACCGCCAAAAAAAGCGGAATCAAGGTAAACGAGTTCGCACTTGGTATGGGACCTAAAATTTTCTCCTTTACAAAGGGCGAAACAACATATTCATTAAGGCTTTTCCCGATTGGCGGTTTCTGCGCTATGGAGGGCGAGGACGAAGAAAGCGAAAACCCACGTGCCTTTAACAATGCGAAGGTCTGGAAAAGAATGATTGTAGTAATCGCCGGTGCGGTAATGAACATTCTGTTAGGTATTGCTCTGATGTTTGTAATAGTTGTTCAGCAGGACGTCTATTCATCAACTACAATTTCAGCCTTCCCCGAAATGTCATATTCGGCAAACTGTGGCTTGCAGACAGGCGACACATTCAAAAAAATAAACGGCTACGACATTCTTAACGCAAAGGATATTTCATTTGCAATAGCCACCTCACAGGTACAGGAGGTGGACGGCAAAGAGGTCAATATCTATAAGCAGGACGCCTCAATAGCTCTTTGCAGAGCCTATTCCGAGGTTTATTCCGAGGATTACAGTGACGAAAAGCTAACAGGTCTTGTCAAAATAATTCAAGACGGTGTTAATCATATAAATTCGGCAAAAACAGTAAGCGAAGCAGAAAAATATCTTTCTGACTATTCAAAAAAGCTCTACGAAGCAGTCGGCAAGACTGACTACACAGAGCCTCAAATTGAGGTTAAAGAAACACGTCAGCGATACAGAGCAGATATTGAGGTGCTTAGAAACGGTCAGACGGTAACAATTCCCGATGTTGACTTCTACACCTACAAAACAGCCGACAGCGACAAGCCGTCAGTTTCAATCGACTTCTACACAGAGCCTATTGAAAAAAACTTTTTTACGGTAATTTCAGAAACGTTTTCACAAAGTATTTCTATTGTAAGGTCGGTATGGAGTACGCTTGCAGGCTTAGTTCAGGGCAAATTCACCTTTAACGATGTATCAGGCCCTGTAGGTGCTACATCTGCAATAACTCAGGTTGCGTCAAAGGGACTTGAGGAGAGCTTCGGTACAGCGGTTAACAACATTGTATTTATGATGATGGTAATATCCATCAACTTAGGTATAGTTAATATGCTTCCTTTTCCGGCACTTGACGGTGGCAGATTCGTATTTTTACTCATTGAAGCAATCCGTAAAAAGCCTGTACCGAGAAAGTACGAGGCATATGTAAACGCAGCAGGAATGGCGCTTTTGTTCCTCTTTATGATACTGATAACAATAAAGGACGTATGGCAGCTATTCGCATAAAGCAATAACAATAAATTGATAATCAGGAGCGTTACTATGGGCAGTAAAAAACAGGTAACAGCAGGCGGTGTAAAAATAGGCGGCGGTGCAAAAGTAACCGTTCAGTCTATGCTTAATACACCGGCAGAAGATATTGAAAACAGCATAAAACAGGCAAAAGCACTTGAATGTGCAGGCTGTGACATAATACGTGCGGCAGTACCGAATATGCAGGCGGTAAAACTAATCTCTGCACTTAAAGAAAACGTGTCTGTCCCCATAGTAGCCGACATTCATTTTGACTATAAGCTTGCCCTTGAATGTGCGGCGGCAGGCGTTGACAAAATACGTATAAACCCCGGCAATATCGGCGGTGAGGATAGGGTTAAGGCTGTGGCAAACGCTTGCAGTCAAAAAAATATACCCATAAGAATCGGTGTAAATTCAGGCTCACTTGAAAAGGAAATTTTGGCAAAGTACGGTCACCCTACACCGCAGGCACTCTGCGACAGCGCACTTTATCACGCATCACTTCTTGAAAGGTTCGACTTTTCAGACATTGTGCTTTCTATGAAATCCTCATCTGTCGCTACTATGGTTCAGGCTTATGAGCTTGCGTCACAGCAGTGCGATTATCCGCTTCATCTGGGAGTAACAGAAGCAGGCACAGAGCGAATGGGCATTATAAAATCATCAGCCGGCATCGGCTCGTTGCTGTTAAAGGGAATAGGCGACACCGTCAGAGTTTCTCTTACAGCCGATCCCGTAAAGGAGGTCTATGCCGCAAGGGATATTCTGAAGGCACTCGATATAGAAAAAACAGGCGTGAGCTTTGTTTCCTGTCCGACCTGTGGCAGAACAAAAATTGACCTTATCTCACTTGCAAACGAAGCCGAACAGCGTCTTAGAGATTGCAAAAAGAATATAAAGGTTGCAATTATGGGTTGTGTTGTAAATGGACCCGGCGAAGCAAAGGAAGCCGACATCGGCATAGCAGGCGGTGACGGCAACGGACTTGTTTTCAAAAAGGGAGAAATCTTATATAAGGTACCTGAAGATAAGCTTATAGACGCTTTGATAGAAGAAATAGAAAAGCTATAATAATATATAAGCAAAAGCAAATAGGTATATGGAAGGACTGTCAATGAAAACTATTAACGATATATTTTCACAATACTTAAACAGCGCCACCCTCAACAGCAGGGTGGGCTTTGCTGTTGTAAAGAATATAATTGCTAATACAGAAAATCGCACTATGACTGTTTACGCAGAATTCGGCGAGCTTGTACCTGTATCAGCCTTGATAGAATTTGAAGCACAAATCAAAAATTCACCGCTTGCACTTGCTGTGTTTAATATTGTGCCGAGCTTTTCGAGTAATCTGTTTGATATTTCGTATTTTGACGAAATTGTTGTTGAAGCTAAAAGAAGAATACCGTCATTAAACGGCACGTTAAAGGACAGCAAGGCAGAGCTTTGTGACAATATAATTAAAATCACGCTTGCACACGGCGGTTTATCACTGCTAAAGGCAAAAAGCTTTGACAGAGTTGTGAAAAGCATAATAAGCGAATGGTTCGGGATAAATATTTCAGAAATCGTTTATGACGGTGTAACAGAAATAACCTCAGACAGCGAGCAGTACATAGAAAGTCAGCAGAATACAGTAGAAAAAATCAAGCGTGAAAAATTAGAACAGTTTATGCAGTTCTATGAAAACGAAGAAGAAACTACAAAAGAGATAAAAGAAAAGAACAAAGAGGTAAAAGAGGTTGAAATCAGAGAGGGCGAGCATACGCTGCCGACAATTATCAAAAGTACGGCAAAGCCTCTTTACGGCAGCGTCATAAAGGGTAAGCTCCAGCCTATCGACAACATAGAGTACGACACAGGCAGAGCTACAGTATGGGGAGATATTTTCTCTATCGACAAAAAGGTGACAAAATCGGGTGACAAAAATATTTTCAATATCGACATCACCGACTATACAAACTCAATCACCGTTAAGGTTTTTGACAGAATACAAAACTGCGCCGTTCTTGATACGCTCAAAAAGGGTATGACGATAATGGTGTACGGCGATGTTGAGTACGATAAATTTGCAAATGACTTGGTGCTTAGTGCAAAGTCTATCGGAACTGTTCAAAAGGTGAAGGTAGCCGATAATGCAGAGAAAAAGCGTGTAGAGCTTCATTTGCACACAAATATGTCGTCAATGGACGGCGTATCCTCGGCAGAGTCGCTTGTTTCACGTGCCGCCGAATGGGGACACAAGGCGATAGCAATTACAGACCACGGTGTGGCACAGGCGTTCCCCGATGCGATGAATACGGTTGAAAAAATCAATAAAAATCGTGAAGACAACGACAAGCTGAAGGTAATCTACGGTGTAGAGGCGTACTTTATGGACGATCTTGTACCGTCAGTCGAGGGCAATTCAACAGAGCCGTTAAACGGTGAGTTTATTTGCTTTGACATTGAAACAACCGGACTGTCGGCAGAGCGTGACAGAATTACCGAAATCGGCGCAGTAAGAGTTGTAAACGGTGAAATCAAGGACACGTTTTCTACCTTTGTAAATCCTCATATGCCTATCCCTGCAAGAATAACGGAGCTTACGGGAATTACAGACAGTATGGTAAAAGACGCACCTGACGAGGAGCAGGCTGTTGCAGATTTTCTCCGGTTTTGCAACGGCAGTGTGCTTGTTGCTCACAACGCACCGTTTGATACATCTTTTATCAAAGCAGCCTGTAAAAGACTGAATATTGACTACAGCTACACAAGTATAGATACAGTAGCTATTTCAAGGGCAATACTGCCCGATATTAAAAACTGCA